>NZ_JNKX01000063.1:0-13284 GCF_000702225.1 Bacteroides sp. Ga6A2
ATCCTGAGCCAGGATCAAACTCTTCATTGTAAAATATAATTTGTTTAATTTCCTAGCACCGATAAATCGAATTGACAGTTCGTATCTTGTTTTTTTACCCGTGAGTTAGTATTAACTAGCTCACAGCTCCTGTACTTCTTCGTCTATGTAAATCTTTCAATGAACTCTTTCTTGTTTTGCTTTCCTTCACTAGTCGCTGACCTTGGCGGCTCGCCTCGTTCCCGAAAGCGAGTGCAAAGATACGGCCTTTTTCCGAACCGCCAAACTTTTCAGAAAGAAATTTTAAGAATTTTTAAATATTTTTCAAAAATCCGTATTTACACATAATATATATAAATATTAAGGGCGCGATTTTTGACAAAATCCATCATTATGGCATAAAAACGACATCACAAAATTGGAATTCCGTGAGAATTTTTGACCTCACGCATCACAAAAACGCTGTTAAATGAGCCTACGCACTCGATATTTCCCAGTTTTGTGCGCATAAACTCATGATACGACTCCATGTCGCGCGTGTAAATTTTCAGCGTGAAATCGTAGTCGCCACTGGTATTATAGCACTCGGTTATCTCCTCAATGTTCTGAACGGCCTCCATAAACTCGTCCATAAGGAGCTGGGAGTGGCGTTTGAGGCGCATGTTGCAGATAACGATTATGCCCTGATTCATGCGTTTTGAATCGAGCACCGCCTTGTAACCCTTGATAAATCCTTCACGTTCGAGGCGTTTCTGACGCTCGAAGGTTGGCGAGGTTGAGAGATTTACGGCAAGAGCCAGTTCTTTGACTGTCATCTGCGAATTTTCCTGCAATAGCTTTAGTATCTGACGGTCTGTTTCGTCGAGTTCGTCGTAATTTAGCATTTTTCTTTTGTTTGTTTCTGCAGAATAATATTCTGCAATCAGGTTTATATTCGGCACAAATGTAGCATATTTTCCTTATTTTACAAAACACATATACAAGATAATCTGTTTTACAATACATTTGCATCAAATTTCATAAACAACAAATTACAACACAATCGAATTAAATAATGAACATTCTTGACACCAAAGTTACAGCACCGCAGAGAGCCGACCATGTTGGCAGTTTCCTCAGACCTTCGGCTTTGAAAGAAGCGCGAAAGCAGTTTGAAGAAGGAAAAATTTCGGCAGAAGAGTTGAAAAACATCAGACGAGATGCCATCAAGCAGCTTGTGAAGAAACAGAAAGAGGCCGGTCTGCGCATAATCAGCGACGGAGAATACAACCGCACATACTGGCATCTGGACTTTATGTGGGGATTCGAGGGCGTGGGACACAGCAAAGGCGGCGGCGTTCCGTTTCATGGCGAGATGGCTGCGCTCGACAAGACTTTCCTGACTGGCAGAATCAAGCCTCTGACTCAGCCTCATCCGTTTATCGACGATTTCGGATTTCTGCGCCAGTTTGAGGAAGAAGGCATCGCGGCAAAGCTCACCATTCCTTCGCCAGCGCAGTTCTTCCAACAGTTCCTGATTCCGCAGAACTTCTTGGAGACACGCCGATTCTACCCTACCAACGAAGAACTGATTGCCGATGTTGCAACAGCTTATCAGAGCTTCATCAAGCAGTTCTACTCTGCCGGCGGAAGGATTCTTCAGTTTGACGACTGCACATGGGGTGCTATCGTAGGAGATGCAGCCGAACTTCGATACAAATCAGTAGGACTCGACCTTGAAACAATAAAGGGACAGCTTCTGGAGGTGAACAACAGAGCCATCGAGAACCGCCCATCAGACTTAACGATTACGACACATATCTGCAGAGGAAACTATCACTCAACTTACTTTACGAGCGGCCCTTACGACTCGGTTGCCGACTATGTCTTTGCTCGCGAGAATGTCGATGCCCTGTATTTGGAATACGATGATGAGCGTTCGGGCAGTTTCGAGGCTCTGAAGAAGGTAAGCGAGAACAAAAAAGTGGTTCTGGGACTGATAACGACGAAAAGTGCCGCACTGGAAGACCGCGAAACGATAATCTCTCGCATTCGCGAAGCATCAAAATACATTCCGCTGGAGCGTCTGTGTTTGTCGCCTCAATGCGGCTTTGCATCGTGCGAGATAGGAAACAAACTTACCGAGGATGAGCAATGGGCAAAAATTGCATTGGTTCAGGATATTGCCCGTGAGGTTTGGGGATAATGCCTTAATTTGAAAAAAAGAAAGTTGAAAAAATAACTTAGGATTGTGACTTTTTAAACAGAACCAAGCCTTACGCTGAAGATAGTAAAACGGCAACAGAATTGTTATGCACGAATTAAAAGAATAATTATACATGTTTGTCTGTTACTGTTGCCGTTTTTACTATCAATTTCTGAAAATACTCTACACCATACATATCTGATAATCAAAATCTTTTGCACCGCCGTTCATACCGAACAGTTTTTGCAGAAGGCGGACGCGGAGGTTTGTTACCGACTGCGGAGACGATGACGTGAGAATGGCTATCTCGGTTGGCTGAAAATGCTGGCGGATTAGCAGACAGACGGCTTGTTCGCGACTGCCAAGCGGCTTCAGAAGCGAGAGCAAGGCTGGAGATGCCGCATAGCTTAGCTGAGCAAGCGTGCTGAGGTCGTCGTCGGGCGCAGGAACGCCACGGTCGGCAGATTTGTGAAGACGTGCCACGACATCCTTCATCTGGCGCGAGTTCTCGCGAGCCTGAACAACCTTCTGACGCTGCATCTGAACCAGTTCGCGATGGCTGGCAATATAATACCACGCAACAATCACCGCAATTATTATTGCGATGATTAGAGCCGTGAGCAGGCAGATTGTAAGCCTGTACTGATGCCGTTCTTTCTGCTGCTTGTCGTATTGCTGCTGCATGTCAATTATTCCGGCGGCATCGCTCTTCTCGTAATTTTCGCTATAGAAGGAGTTAAGCCGTTTACTAAGATTCAGAGCCATAGCGTAATACATGTTGCTGTGGTTCGAATCCTGAGACGCCATTCGCTCGTAATAGGCAATAAGCCTGCGATGCGAGTCTATTCGGATTGAGTTGTTCAGCGACTGCTGCATCTGCGACCAGTACATACACGCATGATTCATATCGCCCTCTCTTTCAGCAATATCGCCAAGCAGTTTTATTGTTTTGTCGATATACGACGTTTGTTTTGATTTCAGCAGATATTCCTTTGCCTTAGGCAGATTTCCTTTTCGGAGATAATAACTGCCGATGTTTGAGAGAAGCGTTGCGCGAACCGTTCCGTCGATGCTGTCGAGCAGCGGAAGACAGCGGTCGTTATACAATTTCAGACTGTCGGGCTCGTCCATCTCGTCGAAAACCGTGGCGATATTGTTTAACTGACGGGCTATGCACTCGGCACTGCCCAGACGCTCGGCTGCACGAAGCGAACGGTGATAATAATCGAGCGTCAGCGGATTGTTGTTGGCATTATCGTTGATGTCGCCCATCACGGCAAAGAGTTCATAGTCTATGGCATCGTCGCCAAGATTACGAGCCATTTCTTCCGAACGCTTCAGAAGGCGGAAAGCCTCGCCGTATCGCTGCATTCCGTAGAGGATGATGCCGCGATGCAGGCAGGCGCGTGCCAGCCGACGGTCGTCGCCATTCTTCTCGTAGAACTGCTGACTGAAGGCGACGAGCGAATCGGACTTGAGGGCGAACCCAACGCGGTGCACAGCCTCGGTGAAGACGAGCGAATACAGGGCGCGGTCGGCATCGAGAGTAAAGCTGTTTACATCGACATAACTGAGCTCGCGGACTACCAAGTGCGGATTCTGAAAACACAGAGAATCGGCTTTGAGCAGCTTGCCATTGCGGCAATGCTCCGAAGAGCACGCCGCAAGCGCAAAGCATAGTATGATAACGAGATATCTCATTACAATTTAAATACCACAGGAAGTGTGAACTTAACTCTAACAGGAACGCCTCTCTGAGTGCCAGGCTTCCACTTCGGCATCTTTTTTACCAAGCGCATAGCCTCATCGTCGAGCGACGGAAAAGTTGGCTTGGCAACCTGCACATCGGTTATCGTGCCGTCTCTCTCCACCACAAAAGTCACTAATACGCGACCCTGCACTTTGTTTTTCTGCGCATCAGCAGGATATTTCATGTTCTTGGCAAAGAATGCTATCATAGCCTCGTTGCCTCCGGGATATTCGGGCATGTTTTCTACTACCATGAACACCTCAGGTTTCTGCTCTTTCTGCGAAACAACCGTCTTTTGAGCCTGAACAGTCGCAAGGCTGAATGCAGCCATCAGCGACAACAGAATTAGTCTTTTCATTTTTCTTAGTCTTTTTGGGTTTGTAAAACTTTTAAGTTGTCCGGACTTTCGGTTGCAAATGTAGAAAAACTGCCGATTGACGCCATATTTTTCTTTACATCATATTACACAAGGCAGATAACATACTGATTCTCTTCTGTTTATTTTTTAAGTTTTCAAAAGTCAATCAGCACGCGCCAAACAGCTTTTTATTGTTTGTAGCGCGATGAACGGACTAATTACATCGAAATGTTACAGGAACTCTATATATTACACGCACAGGCTGATTCAACTTTATCCCCGGCTTCCATTTAGGCATCATAGAAATAACACGTACAGCCTCAGCATCGAGCAATGGATGAACAGACTCCACGACTTTAATATTCGAGAGAGAGCCGTCTTTCTCAACAATAAAAGAAGCGACCACCTTTCCCTGTATTTTTTTCTCTTGTGCTTCTATCGGATATCTTATACTAGAGGCAAGAAATTTAAGACAAACAGACATTCCCCCGGGAAATTCAGGCATTACGTCTAAGCTCTTTAATTCATCAGCATTACTGTCGCCAAACAAATGTTCTTCTTCATACGATTTGAAAGTGACTGGTATTCTGAATTTTGAACGCGCAGGTTTACCGTTTCTGAAACATGGTTTCCATTTGGGCATCATGTTAATAACTCGAAGCGCCTCGGCATCGAGTAATGGATGAAGCGGATTCTCTACGACTGCATTTGTGATAGTTCCATCCTTTTCTATATCAAAAAGGACTTTTACCAACCCTGAAATATTCTTCTTTCTTGCCTCATCTGGATAAGTTACATTCTCGCTAAGATATTTTATTAATGCCTCACGTCCGCCAGGAAATTCAGGCTTGATATACAAAGAATCGGCAGATACAATCTTTTCGTCATTATTTAGTTTGAACGGTACTGGAATTATATATCTTACGCGGACTGGCTTCCCATGATAATATCCCGGCTTCCATTTCTCAGGCATTGAGGCTACAACTCGCACAGCCTCTTCGTCAAGCAGTGGATGAAGAGATTTCTCAACCTTAACTTTGGAAACAGTTCCATCATCATCAATTACAAGAACAACATTCACACATCCTTCTATTCCCTTTTCTTTAGCCTCATTCGGATATCTTAAATTTTTTCTGATATATTCAACGACGGCAGGAAATCCGCCTGGATATTCGGGTTTCCTGTCTATCACCGTTACTGAATCTATTTTTTCAACAATTCTTTTTTTACTTTGTGCATGAACCATAGTCACGCTGAATGCTGCAAGAAGTAGCAAGAAAGTGATTTTTTTCATTCTATCAGTTTTTGTATTTATTAGATATTATCGTCGGATGCACCAGTCGCACTGCCCTTCTCCAGACGGAAATATATGTAGCTGATGAGGAACAGCAAGATGCCTGCCACAAGGAAGCTGACAGGACGATAGAAAGCATTGTCGAATACAATATCGAAGAACAGCAGCTTGCCCACGCACAACATAGTCAGCACCAAACCATAAAGGCGCATTCCCTTTAGTCTGAAGCGGAATCCGGCGACAATAAATGCAATAGCGAGCAAGATGCCAGCCAACGAAATGAGATATGACACCACAGAGAATCGCCACAAGATGACAATCAATGTCCAAGTGAATTTGCCTCCGTTGTAAACGCTTACACAATATTCCGGCAGGTAGCGCATCAGGTCGTTTACCCTCTTCAGGTTGCTGACAGCCAGCATGAGCGCAAGCACCACGAGCAAGACGGTTACGACAGTCTCTGTGCCGTCAATAGCACGACCGAAGAAGAGCGGCTTGTGACAAGACAAAAGCAAGAATGTACCAATAAGCAGTAACACTTCGTGCGCACCGTTACAGATGCAGTGCGATAGCAACTCGACTTCTCCGCTATGCGGATTGCGCGAGAAGCGGGATATGCCGCAGCCCATGACAAACAGCGCACATAAAGCCCAACATTCTGCAATATTCAGAGCCTTCATAACACCGAGCATACAGACGAAGAAGAGCACCAACGCTGCCAGACACAGCTTGTCTATCTGCGCATAATTGCGCACCGTCCAATAGATGAACCATGCCAGTCCAACAAGATAGAGACACCAAGCCATCATATTCAAGCCGAGCGAATCGCCAGTACTTACACCCAGATTTATGGCTAACAGAACGTAAGAGAGCAGTCTCATGTTGCGCGATGCCAACGCATTAGCCTGCGTAAAGAGCACGAGCGATGCCGCAAGTCCGATGATTGGACTTCCATAATCCTTCGGCATAGAAAGTAAGCCCGTATGCATGTCGTAAACTGACCTGACAAACAGAACAGCCACAGACAGACATGAGCACAATAGCATGATGTTTTCGCGGTTCAACAATTGAGTGTCCGGCATCATCTTTGGCAATATCTTGAATATCAGCACTAAGCTATATGCGCAAAGCAGCAGATAGCAACATCCCATATCAACCCAATTGCCAATGGTCAGAGTAATAATACCCCATGCGCAGCAAGCAAGAATGATACTCTTTTCGATAGTCTGACAGCGTCGCCAAATCCACGTGCCGAAGCCCATCAGCAATGCCCAGTACACAAAGACGCTGCACTTAAGGTTATACGTCAAAGCACCATTCTGTCCAATTCCTTCGGAATAAGGAATCTCGAGGCGAGGAACACACGCCAACGAGTAGAGGAAGAGATAGGCATAGCCTAAAAATCTGAATTCCTTTCTGTTGAAATAGCAGCCACCGCCCAAAGCCAACACGGCAGGAACAAGATGAGTGCTGCACCAACCGTTATAGAATGCTCCGTAATTCAGTTCAGGGACATACAGAGCCGTAAAGCCCACCATGATAAATATCAGAACCCTTTCGACTAAACTGTCATAAAAGTGGAAGCATTTCAGATACAGAGCACACATTCCAATAAGCGTGCCGCCCAGCAGAATGCTCCATGCCCAATGATTGCTGAATACTGGCTGACCAAAGTATTCAAAGAACAGAACATAATCAAGTATTCTAACATTGTCGAACCCTACGGCACACGACAGGAACACAACAAACGAGAGGACGGTTGGCACTATGAAAATTGCCTTCTGCCCTACCTTGCGACTGTAGAAAACTATCTGCCCTGCCAAGACGGCGGCTGTAGTAAGGAAGATGACAAGCCGCGAGAAAGTGCTGCTATCGTAAGTTCCAGACATTGCCAACATTACAAGCGGATATTGAATAAGCAGCCAACCGTCGCGTTTGTAGCATCGGGTTACGTTTGCCATGAACAAAGCCGAAACGCTGACGATATACACCCACAGTCCTATTGGCGATTCGCCCCACCGCAGCACGGTCATGCAAGCCGCAACAAGAATTCCGACGTAACAGATGTAGCAGAAAATACGTGACTTAAAGCGACTGAGTGCCGTCATTGCAGCAATCCAGAGGACTACGCACGCCATCAATCCCAATTCGGGCAATACGCCGAGCACGAAATGCGAAACCAGCGCGGTGATGTAACATGCTGCCGAGCCGCATCCTGCCAAGGCTGCAAAAAGAGTGTAATAGCGGTTGCCCGACTTCATCTTCCATATGCCAAAGGCGGTAACTGCCAGACTGCCCACAGCCATCAGAATGGCCTTCATCATGTCGGTAAGATGCGGCTGAATCAGGCTGCCGAACAAAATCAGCGCAAATATAATGAGCGCAGAGCCTGCCACTGGGATAATCAGCTTGCCAATCTTCGACTCCAATGATTTGGTTTTCCTCTTCGATTCTTCAGGGCGAAAATCGTCGGCGGCAGTTTCCATCTGCACGATTTCCGGCTCTGGTTCGGCCTCGGCAGGAGCGATATCTGCCACGACAGATTCGTCAACGATGTCTTCGGGACTAATCTCGTCGACGACTGGTTCATTCTCGACGACAGGTTCTTCTTCGGCAGCAAGCATTTCTACAGGCTCAACCGGCACGGTTTCAGGCTCTTCGCCACTCAGCAATGCCACCTTCTGCCGTAGTTCCGCCACCTGCGCCTCCAGTTCGCATACGCGTTCCTCCAAACTTTGTTTGTGTTCTAATGTCTGCATTATTGTAACGATTTAATCGTGACATTTACAGGACGATGCCACAACGATGATTATTTTTTCTTAATGAATTTCTCGCCGTCCCATCTGAATTCTTCATCCTCTATTTCAAGTCCGTTATCATCGGTAAATTTCACTGGACTTGATTTATAGACACGCACATTGCCGAGCGGCTTTTCAATATCCGGGTCGTTCTTCAGACGGGTAAGTTTTCCGTCTTTGTATCGAAAACAATAAAAATGGAACGACGTTGGAATTTCATCCTCGCCCGAGGCATTATATCCCAGCAATTTCGCCACATATTCGTACACTTTGACAGAGCCGTCGGCAAGCGGATAACATTTAAAAGCATGGCAGTAAGCTTCGTCTGCTCCCGAATCGAAGATGCAGACTCCGGCATCGGTCTTGTTTTCTTCGTAATATCTGTCGGCTTCATCGTCGTAGTTTAGAAGCGGATTTTTGCCGCCCTTCTTTTTGTGTTCCTTTATCAGCAGATTCCAAATCAGTTTGTTTATGTCGGCTGATGATTCGGAATTTTTGGCCAAGCCGTCAGTTCCGTTTTTTACTCCTTGTGCGTTGGCGGCAGTAAGGCCGAACACCGAGAAAATCAATAAGACCAGAAATCGTTTCATATATTTTGCTATCTATTACTTTTCGGAAGAGTCTACCCTTTTATTATCTTGCAGATAAAGATGCTGGAATTTTGAAATTTATAGGCAGAGTATACCTTACGCGCACAGGTTTCCCATCCAGAATTCCGGGATTCCACTTTGGCATTGTCTTGACTACACGCACAGCTTCTTCATCGAGCAAGTAATGGACAGGCTTTACCACATTGACATCTGTAATTGAGCCGTCCTTATTTACCACAAAATCCACAATCACACGTCCCTGAATTTTACGCTTTGCCGCCTCTTTTGGATATTTGACATTTACTGCGAGATACTTTATGCAGACATCAAGTCCACCGGGAAATTCAGGTTTTCTATCCAATTCATCAATCGAATGTTCAGCAACACCGAAATTAACTGGAATTGTTATTTTGAGACGCACAGGCTTGCCATCCTTTATTCCTGGTTTCCACTTTGGCATTGAACTGATTACACGCTTTGCCTCCTCGTCAAGAAGAGGATGGACTGACTTCTCAATGCCCAAAACTTTTACCGTGCCGTCTCGGTCAATGCCCGTAACGACCAGCACCCTTCCACAGATACCTTGTCTCTTTGCCTCCTCTGGATATATTAGATTTTCGGCAATATACTTTTTACTTGCCTCAATACCGCCAGGAAATTCAGGTTTACTATCCAAATCATTAACAGTATGTTCATTAACGCCGAAATTAACAGGATTTGGGATTTTGAAAGTTACTGGTATTGTCTGACAGACAGACATCGGCTTGCCATCCATCATTTCGGGATTCCACTTTGGCATTTGCTTTACAACACGCACAGCCTCGGCATCGAGCAATGGATGTACAGATTCCACAACTTCGACATTCTTTACCGAGCCGTCTTTGTCGATAGTCGCCGAAATGCGAACGCATCCCTGAATATCCTGTTTCAGAGCCTCTTCTGGATACACCACATTTTCTGCAAAGAATTTGAGCATGGCTTTCCTGCCTCCCGGGAACTCTGCCGACTGGTCGACATTAGACATTGAATTTCTGTGAGCCTCCTGTGCCCTGACGGTTGCAAGGTAGAATGCCGAGAAAATCAATAAGAACAGAAATCGTTTCACTTTGTATATTTTTTAAGATTTTGTTTCCTAATATTGAAAATGGAAAAGCATAGGAATGCTGCATCTGACACGCACAGACTTGCCGTCCTTCATTCCGGGATTCCATTTTGGAATCAAGCCTATAACGCGAACATATTCGGCATCGAGCAAAGGATGAACAGATTTCGTAATTTTTATATCCGTAATAGAGCCGTCTTTTTCAACGATGAAAGAAGCCGCCACTTTGCTTGGAATCAGATCTTCCGACTCGAGTCCTTTTGGAACTTTCAGATTATTACTTATGAATTTAAGCAATGCAGCCATACCTTCAGGATATTCTGGCATCTGTTCCACCACATCGAAAATCTTATTTTCATCCTCTTCTTGCAACACAACAGAATCTTGCGCCCTTACGGCTGCAAGGCCGAACACCGAGAAAATCAATAAGACCAGAAATCGTTTCATATATTTTGCCATCTATTACTTTTCGGAAGAGTCTACCCTTTTATTATCTTGCAGATAAAGATTCTGGAATTCTGAAAGTTATAGGCAGAGAAAACTTCACGCGCACAGGTTTTCCATCCAGAATTCCGGGATTCCACTTTGGCATTTTCTTTACCACGCGTATAGCTTCTTCAGCGAGCATATAATGAACAGACTTTGCAACATTGACATTGGTAATAGAGCCGTCTATGCCTACCACAAAATTAACGACCACACGCCCATAAATTTTACGTCTTGCCGCCTCTGCCGGATATTTTAAATTTACAGAAATAAACTTCAAACAAGCATTAAGACCTCCGGGGAATTCGGGTAATTTATCACCCCTCTCCAATACAAACTGATTAACCATCAGAGCAGAATCGGTCTTGAAAACGACAGGAATTGTCTGAGTGACAGACATCGGCTTGCCATCCATCATTTCGGGATTCCACTTTGGCATTTGCTTTACAACACGCACAGCCTCGGCATCGAGCAATGGATGTACAGATTCCACAACTTCGACATTCTTTACCGAGCCGTCTTTGTCGATAGTCGCCGAAATGCGAACGCATCCCTGAATATCCTGTTTCAGAGCCTCTTCTGGATACACCACATTTTCTGCAAAGAATTTGAGCATGGCTTTCCTGCCTCCCGGGAACTCTGCCGACTGGTCGACATTAGACATTGAATTTCTGTCAGCCTCCTGTGCCCTGACGGTTGCAAGGCAGAATGCCGAGAAAATCAGCAAGATTAGTAGTTTTTTCATCTTGTTTCGTTTTATTATTAGATTACAGATTGCAAAAGTCGGAAAAATAATTTAATTGGGCAAAGAAATCGATTACATTGTGGGGCAGATGTTTTCAAAATCGTTATCTTTGCGAGCAGTAGTTCAAAAAAACTTAATCTGCTATAGAAATGAAACAAAAACACGTTGTAATTGTGCTGTTTACACTCATCGTCTCGTCGTGCCTTGCCAGCATTGGCAGTTACAAATCGGCAAGCCTGACGGTAAACCGCGAGATGGACAGAGCACTTGCCATGACCATGCGCGAGCAGAAAAGCAACATCATAAGCCAAGATACGATACGCACCTTTAACCGCCACTTGCAGATTGCCGAACTGCGCGGAAAGGCAACCATTGCCGTTGATGCTCGCTCGCGCGAGTTCAGGGCATACGCCCGATGCTCGGAAGCCACAATCTTCGGGCTGTCCGACCAGAAGCCAGCCTTGGCTCTGTGTATTGCAACGCTGCTGTGGGCATTGTACGCATGGCACAAGCGCGATAATCAGCCATCAGATGCGACGGAAAGCAGCTTTGGCGGATTGCATTTCGACAATGCCGAGGGACGGTTCGTAACAGCCAACGGCACACAGATTCAGCTAACGCCTATGCAGCAGAGGCTTATGGAGATGTTCTTCAACTCGCCAAGCCACTCGCTGACGAAAGCCGAAATATGCGATGCCTTCTGGCCTAAGAAGCCCGATGCAAGCGAGACGCTCTACACTCTTGTGCGAAGGCTGAGACCTGTCGTAGAGCAAAATTCGGACATCAGGATTGTCTCAGACCGCAACAAAGCCTACCGTCTGGAGGTGAAATAGACAGTTTCTTACTGATTATAAACTCGATCCAAAATCTTTTGATAGGCAATATACTTCATTCTTATATTTCAGTAACAAGACCTTGCCGTTTGTATAAGATTCAAAAGCATCTATATCTAAAGAGTCTTCTTTTAAAAGACTGTATTTAGACGACAGTTCTTTGTATTCCGATTTTTCGTAATAGGATTTTATAACTACAGCGGTTGAAGATATATGCAACCTAATTTTGCCAGTAATGTCGAAAGACTCATCGTTTCCCAAAGAGTCTCTTACACTTAGAAGTCGCCATGCGCCATACATAGCTGGTTCTATTCCATTTTCAACCTTTTCGACATTCGCCAATTCCGACGGAACTGTATTTTCATTACCTTCATTCTTATTTTTCAATAGAACTACGCATGTAATTACGATAGCGAGTAATACTGCAATTTCAATAATATTTGTTTTCTTCATGATACTATGATTTTACACTGTTTCCATCTTGGATAGTCCAGCTGCTGGACATATAGCTTGCATATACACTACATATAGCTTACATATATCTTGGCACCATTTTATATATACAAAAAGACAAAATACCCCACTTTCGTGGGTTCAAATTCCTCCGCTTTCAGCCTCTTACAGAAATAAAGAGTAAGGTTAACATCCCCGACACCTTTCGGGGTTAATTGTCAATGCCTTACTCTTTTTCCCAATTACGACTCTTACTTTCGGCTTGCTATCCTCTTGCTACTATCTTGCTACCTTCTTCCTACCTTCTTCCTACTATCTTCCTACTATCTTCCTACTATCTTCCTACCTACTTCCTTCTGGCTTCCTTGAACATACCCTTAATGTTGCTGCATCGTACCTTGGACGTACCTTGGACGTACCTTGGACGTACCTTGGACGTACCTTGGACGTACGAGGGTGTGTCAAAATAGGCACATCCTCTTATTTGTTTTTTTACAGGCACGGCGTGGAAAGATTCTTTCTATGCCGCTTTTTTGATGTAAAATCTGTCACAAGCACCCACGAAGCCGCATTTTGCGTTATATAGTCGGTATATTGGTATAAAAACAGCCTTTGAGAGACCGTTCTGTGCCTGTTTTCTCATCACGGCAGCCATTTTCTTGATGTCAAAGGCAATGGCGAAGAAGGCAAAGTCCATGGTGACCTTGCCCT
>NZ_JNKX01000064.1:0-13209 GCF_000702225.1 Bacteroides sp. Ga6A2
TTTTGTGGACGTGAGCAAGTGAATGGCTGTGAACCAGTATAGCAGTGGAAGGTTGCTGCCGTGCATAACCGTGCCCGACCTGAGGGTAGTCTCATGTCCGCACTTGGCACACATCCAGCGTTTGTGGCAACGGTTCCAGTACTGTTTCTCGCAGCCACAGCGGCTGCACTTTATACCTTCTTTTTCGCGAGTTTCCTTGAGGTACTTCTCACAAGCTTCCTCGCTGTCGAAATGTTTTGCAAAATCCAACAACTTCATTTGACTATGATTTTTTTCAATTGCAAAGATAACACATTTGGGGATATTGCGGATTATCATTATTCATAATTGACAATTCACAATTCACAATTGACAATGGATAATTCATAATTCAGAATTGAGAATTCATAATGGTAGAAAAAAAGACTATTTTGTTTTTTTGTAAATACAAAATGGTGGCAAAGTACGTCCAAGGTAGGTGGGGGAGTTGAAAGTTGAAAGTTGAAAGTTGAAAATTGAAACTGCTTTAATTCAAAATTGCAGTTGACAATTTTTTTGAAAGAGAGTTGAAATTTGAAAAAACGTATCAAGTAAGGCAGAAGGTTCGGGCAAGTAAGGGGATAGCAAGTCGATAGCAAGCCGATGGTAAGCCGATAGTAAGCCGGAGGGTACGGGCAAGGTTCGAAGAAGTAAGCCGATAGCAAGGGAGTAGCTACGGGGTAGGAACGGGGTAGCTACGGAGTAGGTACGGGGAAGAAAGCCGATAATAATTCACAGTTGACAATTGACAATTTCTTTAATTGAAAATTGAAAAGTTGAAAATTGAAAAAACTGCCTAATTTACAACTCACTCATAATTGGCAATTTTCTTTAGTTGAAACTTGAAAGTCGAAAGTTTAGAGTTGCTTTCTTATGCGGCTGCGCCGCAACCATCTGCAAACTTAGAGATAATTGGCAATGTTTTTTGGGGGGAGATGAGTCCGTTTATAAAATCCTTCGTTATTTTTATTGCTATCAAAATAACAGGTATGATACTTGGAATATTACAAAATACATCAGCAAGATGTCTCAAAATGGAAGTTTTTGCAAAAAATCATAAAAATGAGCCATAAAAAGACAAATTGTAATATTAACCAAGGACTATTCAGAAGATTTTTGTATTTTTGTAGGCTATAAGTGCCCGTCAAATTTGTACAGTAGTGCAGATTTAGAAGTGGAATAAAGATAAAGAAATTTAGTTGTGCCAGCAGATAAACAAGTATTGTTGCGGTATCAGGTTCTGAACAAGTGCTTTAGAAATAGATATAGGGAATACACCATCGACGACCTTGTTGATGAGTGCAACAAGGCATTGTGTAGAATTGATAGGCCTAATGTTTCCAAGCGTACCATTCAGAACAACATAAATATCTTAGAAGCGGATTACAGCATCGAGTTAGATGAGAAACTAAAACAAGGTAAGAAACGCCTCTGTTGGTTTGTTGATACGAACTATATGATTCCACTATTTCGTATCAACGATGAAGAACATCACAAACAATGTACATAACAGTTATCGTATCGATGAAGAAAACCTGCACAGTTAAACATTAATTTTGCACCCAGAAACAAGTAAACGATATGAAAGAACAAAACAACATACAGTCTCAGCCTCGTGACATAATGCACTACGAGAGCGATATATGGGCGATAGCAGACTTGCTGCTGGCGGCCAGTGTAAAGCAGAGTGATTTCCCTGCTTACATGATGCCGTTCTTCGCTCTGATGATGCTCGAAGGACGTATGCTTAATGCTATGAAGCTTGTAGAGGAAGAGGAAGGTCTGACGGTGAAGGATGATCCTGAAGATTTCAAGGAAGCCTTCATCGACATGGGCTGCGGCTACAACGAATATATCGTGATGCAGGGCAAGACGCTGCAGAATATCTGCAATAACGACAATACGTTTGAGCAGGACTTTGCCAGCTATCTGAGTGAGTTCGATCCTACGCTGAAGAAGTTGCTGGGCATAGAGCGCGGTAAGGACGAGAAGAAGTTTCTCAATATGGACTACTATGTGGCAGAGCTTCGCAGCAAGAAGATTCTTCTGTCCGTCATTACGGCATGGTCTAAGATAGACCTTTCGCCATACGATAACTCTGCCATCACTACGTTGGAGGAGCATATCAAGCGTAAGTGGGCTGACATCAGTGCTTCTACTGCCGGAGAGCAATATACTCCCGACGATATTATCTCGCTGATTGCCGATATCGTGGCTACGAAGGTTACAAAGCCTAAGAGTCAGAACATCCATGTGTATGACCCCACATGTGGAGGTGCAAACCTTCTGTTTGGTGTGGCCGACCGTCTGCACACTCAGGCTGGTTATCAAAACATCCACACTTGGGGCAGCGAATACAATGATGCTCTCTATGCTTTGGCTGCCATTGAAAGCCGTTTCCGCAGTCACTCACAAATCCACTATGGCAATACTTTGACTACTGCACCGTTTATCGACAAGGATTTTGATGTGATTGTGGCCAATCCGCCATACGGCACCAAGTGGAGCGGTTATGAGAAGGAGATAAAGAACGACCAAAAGGGACAGTTCCCTGGTGGTTTGCCTGCCGTAAGCGACGGTCAGTTGCTTTTTATGCAGCATATACTTTGGAAACTGGCAGGAGGTGGTATTGCCGTTGAGGTGCATAACGGTTCAACGCTGTTCAGCGGTGACGCAGGCAGCGGAGAGAGTAATATCCGTAAGTATATCTTCGATCACGACTGGGTTGAAGCCATCATCCAGATGCCTCAAAGTGAGTTCTTCAACACGGGTATCTACACCTATCTGTGGATAATGAACAAGCAGAAACCATTTGAGCGTAAAGACAAAGTGGCTTTAATAGATGGAAGCAATCTTTGGAAACCTCTGAAGAAGTCGAAGGGTGATAAGCGCCGTGAGATGAATGCTGAACATCGTGAGGCCATAGTAAAGGCTCTGACCGACTTTGTACCAAGCGACATCTGTAAGATATTCGACCGCGAACACTTCTACTACAACAAACAGAGTTTAACGCTGACAGAGGTGGATGTAAATGGTGAGTATCTAAAAGAGCCTGTTGCATTGAAAAAGATTAAGTCTGTTGTGCTGAACGATGAAACGTTGACGGAGTTGAAAGAACTCGATACTAATGCGGGAAATGCGCTGAAGAACAAACTGAAGGCTGCTAACATAGATGAAGACCGAATCGTGATAACCCTCGAAGATGGTACCAGTTATAGTTACGACAATGAACTGGAAACTGTCATTATTGAAAGCAAAGAAGGACGTAAAGCCATGGGATGTGGAACATTTAAGTTTGACTTGAGCACTTCGAAGGGAAAGAAGTCTCTGAAGGTGGAACTTGTACCGCGTACCACAAGTGACTATGAGATTATTCCTCACCACTTGGATGAGCACGAGAACCAGCGTGAGATCGAGGCCTTTATGCAGAAGTATGTGTTCAAGCCATACGTATTTGGCAAAAACGTAGTTGGTGTGGAGCTGAACTTCAACAAGGAATTCTATGTGCCAGAGAAAATTGACAAGGTCGAAGATGTTCTTGCAGAACTAGAGAACTTGGCAAAAGAAATGAAAGGTATTGCACTATGATATTAAGAATCAAAGACTATACGACCAAGGTAGGTAGCGGTGTTACACCTCGTGGTGGCGCTGAGACATATTTGGACGAGGGAATTCCTTTGTTCCGAAGTCAGAATGTGACGAACGATGGTTTCTTAATGGATGACATTGCCTTTATTTCTGAAGAAGTTGACGAATCTATGAAAGGAACTAGGGTGAAGCCAGGTGATGTTTTACTGAATATCACAGGCGCATCTATTGGCAGGTGCTATTATACCTCAGAAGACTTTGAACGTGGTAATGTAAATCAGCATGTCTGCATTATACGTCCTAAGAAAAACAAGGTGAAACCTGATTATTTGCACTACTGTATAATTTCTGATGTAGGACAACAGCAAATAGACCTGACTCAGACAGGAGCTAATCGAGAAGGTCTTGCTGTAGAGGACATCAAAGGTATTACTTTCGACATTCCTTCTTTATCAGAGCAGCAGCGTATTGTGGATTATCTTGATGAGAAACTTGCCAAGATAGACGAGCGGATTGAGGTTTTGGAGAAGCAGCAGGATGCGTATGCACGACTGAAGAAAAGCGTTATTCATCAGGCTGTTACCCGAGGTCTTGATCCTGATGTTCGTTTGAAGGATTCAGGCATCGAATGGATTGGAAAGATTCCTGAGCATTGGGAGGTGAAGCGAATAAAAGAGGTCGGGGATTTGAAGTTGGGTAAAATGCTAGATGAAAAGCCCAAAGATGGATATTCTCTTAAACCATACCTCAAATCAAAAAACATTGGTTGGCTTGAATTAAAACTAGAAGAAGTTGAGAACATGTTCTTTAGCGAGAGCGAAATGAACATCTTGCGCTTGTGTAAGGGTGATATAGTTATTTCTGAAGGCGGAGAAGTCGGGAAATCTGCATATTGGACTGGAGAACTTCAAGAATGCTATATCCAAAATTCTGTGCAAAAATTGACACTTAATAAAGGTTATTGCTCTAAATACTTTTTGTATTTGTCATTTCTCTTGGGCCAAATGGGGTATTATAAGTCAATAGTAAACTTGGTTTCAATTATGCACCTTACCTATGAGAAATTAAGAAAAGTGGTTGTCCTTTGTCCTCCTCTTCCAGAGCAGCAAGCCATAGCCAGCTATCTCGATGAGAAATGTGCAAAGATTGATGCTGCAATAGAGAACATTGGAAAGCAGATTGACGCCTCAAAGCGATTAAAGCGAGCATTGATAAACGAAGTTATAACTGGTCAGCGTGCCGTATAAAATATACTTGCGTATGAACGAGAACGAACAGTATATCAATTTCGACGAGTATATACGCCAAGGTGAGCCCCAGAAGAAGGAGAGGGCTGAGGCTTGGCGTGTGGCTATTGGCTTGCAGGCTGTGGATGGGTTGAAAACCTCGGAATACCTGCAGCAGACCGCCCGCAGGAATATTGAGGGTGAAATCACCATCGACGAAGCACGCGAACTGGTAAAGGAATACTACATCAAGAAAACCATCCACGACGATGACGACGCAGAAAAGGAAGAGGCAGATCGTGTGTCGAGTAACATCTCGAAACTTCTCCAGACAGACGCTTTTACCTATAGCGTTGCAGGATTTGCTGCTATTCATCGTGCCATTTTTGAAGGTGTGTTTAAGCATGCCGGACGATTCCGCGACTACGACATCTCAAAAAAGGAGTGGGTGCTGCGCGGCGATTCTGTGCTTTATGGACGCTGGCAGGACCTGCAAATGGCTGTAGAATACGACCTGGAACAAGAGCGACTGTTTGATTATACAGGATTGAATAAAGACCAAATGGTGGAGCATCTGGCAAAATTCGTATCTGGTTTGTGGCAGATACATCCATTTGGTGAAGGTAATACACGTACCACTGCCATTTTCACCATAAAGTACCTGCGCTCACAAGGATTCAGCGTAAACAACGACCTGTTTGAACGTCATTCATGGTATTTTCGCAATGCACTGGTACGCGCCAACTACCGCAATTTGAATAACGGAATTAATTATGAGTCATTGTTTCTGGTACGTTTCTTCCGTAACCTGTTGTTAGGCGAGAATAATACGCTGAAAAACCGTTATATGATGATAAACCCGCCCGAAGAGTGGAAGATGCCAGAGAACACCCCCTCAAGTACCCCCTCAAGTACCCCCTCAAGTACCCCTCAAGTGCAGGGCATGCTCCATACTGACAACGCTTTGATTATACGTCTAATCAAGGTAATTGGAAACGAACAATTATCAATCAGGGAAATGCTTGAGAAATTAGGGCTTAAAGACCGAATGAATTTTCTGGAATATAACCTTAATCCAGCAATTTCAGAGGGTTATGTCCGCATACTTTATCCAGATAAGCCTCGTCATCCCCGTCAAAAATATCTGCTGACAGTGAAGGGGCTGGCACTATATAACGAAATCAACAAGTAAAAGCATCAGCGTATGAACGAACTGAAGATACAGCATGAGTATGTGATGGAATACTTTTGTCGCCTTGAAGAGCAAGGTGGCTTGGGTTATCGTAGTGTAAGCAACATCGTTGTAAGCAACGATTTGTTTATCCCTTCTGTTATGGGCGAGTTTGTAAGGAATAGCCAGCCCGACACATGGGCGCGTCTGCTAAAGAAGTTTGGAAATGATGAGCAGAAACTGCAAACGGCCTTGAAAGACAAGGTGAAGGAATCGCTTTTAGATTCACAGAATGTAGCCATCTTCATCAATAGAAACAAGTCCATTACGTTTGAAGGTGAGAAGGTGTGGCTGTTCTATGTGTCGGGTACAGAACTGAAAGGAGATGAAGAATTCAATCAGAACATTTTCTGTGCTGTCGAAGAATCGAGTCATACGCTAAAGGTGGATGACACAAAGTTGTATGGCATCCGTCCCGACGTGATGTTCTTCCTGAACGGTATATATCTGGGCTATATGGAGCTAAAGTCTGTAACCAAAGGACAGACAGCCCGCGACAACGGATGCCAGAAAGTGGCAAAAGACTATCTGGCTACAGTAAAGGCTCTGACAGAACAGGAACGTTGCGATCCACAAGTGATGAAACAACGCAAGGAGTTGATGGCTATCTATGATAAAGCCATTCATCTGACAGCAAGCGACTGTAACGAGACCTATGTGATGCGAGGCATAGGCCAGTTCTTCGACATTGCACATCAGGGCTTTACAGGTGAATCGCCAAAGACAGTTGACGAACTGACTCCGCTAATTCTTGAAGCTTTCAAGCCCTATCCTGTCAGTTCCCTGACACAGGATGAGAAGCAACGCTTTGAGGAAGTGATGCGAGCTTTGTACTCCAAGAAGATGATAGAGAAGGAGATTCTCTACTACAATTTCATCGAATACAAATACGTAAAAAAGAACGGAGTCAAAGAGCGCACGTCTAATACTGGTCATCTCATTGCCCCACGCCCGAAACAGAAGTTCGGGTGTGATAAGATTATGGGGCGCATTCAGGAAATGCTGGATCATGAGAAAGAGCCTGACTTCTATATCAACAAACTGCGCAAGGAGATGCAGGCATTGGGCATCCCTGGACCGAAGATAGAAGAGTATATCCTGCTTCGCGAACGCTATTGCAATAACAAATATGTATATTCGTTGCTGATGCAGTATGCTGCGGGCTTTGGCAAGAGCAACATTATCGGTTGGACAGCCTTGCAGCTGAAAGGCTACCGATATGAGGGCGAGCTTGCCTATGACAAGGTAATGATAGTCGTTGACAGGTTGCAGTTGCGCGACCAGTTGGACACCATGATGATGAACATGAACATTGACAAGTCTATGTTCATAGAAGCAGTTGACAGAGATACCTTCATCAAAGCGCTGGATAGCAAGATACGTATTATTGTTGTAAATATCCAGAAGTTCCTCGACCTGCAAGACGCATTGTCTGCTGCAGGAAAGAAACTGAAGCAGATGCGTGTGGCATTCCTTATTGATGAGATACATCGCAGTAACTCAGGTGAGAACAATCAGGAGATGATTGACATCTTCGCACGTTTACAGCAGACGTTCAATGTGGGTGGTCAGACAGTGGTAAAGAAAAACCTGCTTATTGGTTTCACAGCTACACCAAGCAAAGAGACGCTGAGCAAGTTCGGTGAATTCAAAATGACCATGACTAAGCATTTCTGGGTTCCATTCGACTGCTACACGATGCGTGAAGCCATAGAAGACGGATTTATTCTGGATCCGACAAAGGTTATCATACCATACGCTGTCCCAGTTGATTTCCAACTTCCTGAAGGAGTGGAAGAAGATGATGAAGAGAACATCGACATCGTACTGCGGAAACAGAAAATCTACGATTTGGAAGAGCGTAGGCAGAAGATTGCGTCTTTCATTGTTGAGCGTTTGGTAAGTCTGGTATATAAAAAGATTCGTGGTGAGGGTAAGGCAATGTTGGCTGTAACCAGCATTCCTAATGCTATCAGGTATTTCTATGTTATCCGTGATCTGTATGCCAAGAAATGCGAGGAACCCGATTTCAGGAAATACAAAGATGCTCCTATCGCCATAGTCTATAGTGATGACCAGCGTCATGAATCGTGTGCTACATTGAATGGTGGTGTGAGTGAAGAAAAAGTGATTCAGAACTTCCGACAGGCGAAGAATGGATTGATTATTGTGGTTGACAAGTTGCAGACTGGCTTCGATGAACCTAAACTGCATACTTTGTTCCTTGACAAGGAAATCAGCGGTATCAATGCCATTCAGACCATCAGCCGTGTGAATCGCAAATACAACAAGCACAAGGAAGACTGTCATATCGTGGATTGCTCATGGAAGAACGTGAACGTCGGCAATATCAAGCAGGCGTTCAGGGAGTACTGTGACATGGTCGTATCTGACTTCAACCCAGAGGGTGAAGCTAAACTGGTAGCTCTTATTTTCAGGCAGATGCAAGCCTGCGAGCCCTTTCAGCAATGGTTCTCTCGCTATCAGCGTGAACGTGAAGACACACATTTTGTGTTGGATATGGAATATGGTCTGCGCAGTTGGATTGAGCAGTGCTTCAATCAAGAAACTGCTGCAAGGAAGCATAACGAGGACAATGACTTGAAGCCTACAGATGCAGACTTTGCGCCAGAGATAAATTCTGCCCGTGACCTACGTAATTCAGTAGGGTGCTACTTCTCCAGCATCCGTATGCTGCAAGACGTTTTCGTGATTGACAGCAAGTATTACGATGATGTATTCTTGAAGTTCTGGCAAGTCTATTGCAATATTTATAGAGAAGTGGCGAATCGGAATATCGAAGAGCCATACGAGTTTGAGGTAATAGACAGTGACGAAGAACCTGGTATTTCATTGGTCGATGATGATGGCAGCGGTGGCGGAGGTGGAAAACCTGGACCACGTGGCGGTTCAGGTTCGCAACGTCCGAAAGGCAAGAGCATGGAGCAGGTTCTGGCTATTTTGCAGAAATTGCATGAGTCAGCGCAACTGTCTGCTGAGCAGGCGCAGTTGTGGCTGAAGGAAATTGGTCTGATGTTCCAATATATCAAGGCTGACCAGGAATTCTGTGCCTACGCTAAGGACGACAACTATACGGAAGACGAGAAGTTTGTAGAGTATAAGAAAGTACAGTCAAGGTATCGTCGTAGCCTGAAGACTCGGACGGATTTCGTTCAGGTAGAACGCTTCAAACAGATGCTCAATGACAATGCGGAACAGCTGTTCGCTATTTTCTTGGCAGACTTGCACCATGTGGAAAATGGAGAGTCGGACTTCGATTACGACACTACATCAACGGGAACAGTATCAGGTGATTTTTCAATAGAAGCTCTGATGGATTTAGCCCGTCGGAAGATGCGTCCTGAGTATAATGAGAGAAATCTCCGACAGAGAATCATTGAGACATTCGCTGATCATTTCAGTGGCCTGTCACGCTATATGCGCAGTATCAATGAGGTCGTTCGAAACTTCTTCATGGTGCTGGACACGCCTTCACTGTCAAGCCTTGACGGCATGGATGGTGTGGTGAAAGAGTCGTTAAACATGGTGTGTATGGCAGAAGGATTGTCGCTGATTGACAAACGAATGTATCTGGACATGCTGTTGATGCGATATGAGGTGTATCTAAAGAAACTCTATTATTTGATACATGGAGAAGAACTTCCGGCCAAAGAGGAAGGGCAGGGTGCAACACTCTCTAATGCGATATTTGCATTCCCTGCACTGAGAGGATTAAAGAATAATCCGAATCCGGCATTTCAGGAATTCTATCAGCGGCTTACAATGGTTAGGCAACTGCGAAATGAAGAGTCGCACGGTAGCATACATATTTCTGAGCAGGAAGTGGATGCCGCACTTCGTATTGTCATTGACATGTACCTGTTTGTTACGGGTATGAATATAACAGAACTGGAGGCAGCGGGGTATGATGCGGAGCAGCGTGATGCGACCGTCATTTCATTGCATCGTTACGAAGATGTGGAATTCGGGCCACAGATGGCAGCAGAAGACATCTTTATCTATGGAAGCATTCCTGTCGACCTTCCTGACACAAAGAAAGAAGAACTGACCGATGGCAGATTGGATTTGATTCTGATGTACGCTATTGGCAGTGGTGCTCGTCAGAAAACCGAGTCTGCTGGAAAGATTGCAATTGGAATCAAGGAGGCCATGCTGAAAGATGAACAGTTGGCAGCGTATAAGAGCGTGAAGTATCTGTTGTTCCACTATTGGGGTAATCCCAAGGTATATTGTTTAACGAATGAGCCTGTGTTGGTCGAGCCAGACAATGTTCCGTCTGATTACCTCAAGAGACTGGAGAAAGATGCAGTTAAGTACCTTTTGCTTGAATATAATCCACAAAGTCCATCAGACTTGGGCAACATTGATATTCTCAAAACACAGAGAAGAGGTGAAATTAGGTATTTGCCTTTTGTAACGACATTGGAAAGTATAGTAGATAAATAATCCTTTAGATGAAAACAAAAAAACGTATCGTTCTTTGTTTATAACAAACAGAGTTTTTCTTATATCGAGAGGATTCGTTTGCTATAATAATTTTTTTAGGATAGTAACAAAAAAATAGTACCGAAACTTATTGATTTGAAAAAAGTAGGATAAGATACAAGTGAAGGCAGCCTTTTAATAGGGTTGCCTTCTGTATTATCTATTGGGTTCTTTGAGCAGCGTCTCTGTCGGGAGTATAAACCCGGCAGTGCGCTGCTTTTCTTTGGCGTGAGAACAAATCCGGCAACACACTGCGTGTGGGTTGTTGGTTTGATTATAAAAGTTTAATGTTGAACAACGGTTGCGGACATTCGCAGCCACTTGAAATTTTTTGGAGGGTTTAACTATGGCAAAAGTAACAGGCGTTGCCACACAGTTGAGTGGCAGAATTGGACAGTTTATCTATCGTCGTACAAAGGCTGGTACGATAGTGTGTGAAGCTCCGGCAAAGGACAGTGTGCCAAAGCGTTCGGAGGCACAGATGCAAGTGCGCGCCCAGTGGGGTAATCTGGCAGCGGTATTTCGCCAGTTCAACCAGACGCTGAAGAGAGGCTTTGAGGGACTGAACGGCAGAATGAGCGACTTCAATGCGTTTATGCAGGCAAACGTGAACGTCGTGAAGGTGTATGTCGGCAAGAAGGTGCTGCTGAATGGCGGTAGCGTGCTTGCTCCGTACCAGATAACACGCGGCTCGCTGCCTTCGGTGGCGATGCGACTTGATGATGGCAATGTGCTGGTGAGCGACATCTCGCTCGGCGGACTGGCTATTTCTGCCACTACCACCGTTGCCGATTTTTCTAATGCGCTGATAGCGTGCAACGACGATTATGAGGCTGGCGACCAGCTGACATTCTTTTACGGACGGCAGACAACCGACTTGGTTACGGGAGTGCCGCGTGCCAAGGTTCGCGGATTTAAGGTGATGCTCGACCCGTTGGACTCAACGCTGCTTTGGGATGTCGTGTCTCCTCTGGGATTCTCGTCAGCCGACGGATACTTGGCAATGAGCGGTGAGATTTCAGACGCGGCAGCCGTCTGGGTACATTCGCGCGAGGATGGCGCTGGTGGTGTAAGAGTCTCAACGCAGTTTATGTATGTCGATTCGGGCATATTAGACAAGTATCAGGGCTGTGAGGCAATGAGGAATGCTGCCGAGTCCTATGGCGGAATAAACAGTAGTGCGGTGTATCTTAATCCGAATTCCATGAAGAAAACGGATGACTGACCGCCAACGGCAGGGCTTACTTTTGGGGGTGAGCAACCGTCATGACAGAAGATTCGGTGTAAAATAAAAGAGCAGGGGATAAGAGTGATTCTTGTCTCCTGCTTTTTTCGTTTTATATTTTTCAATTCTCAACTCACAAAAAACATTGTCCATTGTCAATTGTGAATTGCTTTCAACTCTCAACTTTCAAGTTTCAATTGTGAATTGTGAATTGTTTAAAATCTGTATTTGCCACCGAGAAGCAGTATTCCCTGGTCGCTGAAGCCTATTTCTGTGAATACGCGCAATTTCGGACTTCCTGCTTCCATGCCAAGCAATGTTATACTTGGTATAAATACAAGGGTGGCATCGTTAAAGTCAACACCTTCTTTCACGTCCTCTTTCTGGCTTTCGTACATTATTCCTACTCCTATGCCAGTCTTTCCGTACATACCGAAATTCTTTTTTCTCAGGTAATCGAACCTGATTGACGGGGTGAGGCTGAAGTTGTAGAATCTTGCTACGCCTGTCTTTTTACTTTGCCACACCTCGTATTTGTCCAGATATGTCAAATGCATGTCGCGTTTGTTTCCGTTGAAAGCAAGGAAAGCGCCAATACCTATAACTTTGCTAACATGGTAATAGTACTCAATGCTTATGTTTGGCAGATATGTGGTTGGACCATAAGGGGAATAACTATTGGTGTCGTATGATTCAAGTCCGGCGGCTTTTATTGCTGCGGCAGAAGGGCTTATGTCTGTTAGCTGACTGTCGTTCATTGAGCCGATTTGTGTAGATGCCAGAGTACCTATCGTTACGCCAATTTCATGTTTTGTGTCATAATACTTGTGGCTCTGCGCAAAGATGCTGGTTGAAAAGGTTAGGAAGCTAATGACCAAAGTTGTAAATTTTCTCATTATTTTAGGATGTTAAAATGTTTGTTATTGTATTTCGATGTCTAAATGTTTTTCAACGAAATGTGCAGCAAAGATAATTGTTAATTTTGTTATGTCAAAAGTTTCTTTTGGAAAATATTGTAGGATAAAATACGCCAGTTCGGGATAAGAAAAGTCAAATAAAAGTTGGTAATCTCGCTATTTATTTGTATCTTTATAGCTGAAAACAAACAAGTTACAAAATATAATAGCAATGATTACCAGAGACAAAGTTACAGAAATTTTCTGTATTATCGACGAGTTTGACAAGAATTTGAACGAGGAATTGAAGAAAAACCTTCGTCTGCCATCCAAAGACGGCAGCGGAAAACGTCACAGAAACCGTAAGGGAAGACTCTCCGAAAGCGAGATTATGACCATCCTCGTATGCTATCATTTTGGCACATACAAGAACTTCAAGGAGTATTATCTCAGCTGTATCCAGATGCAGCTAAAACATGATTTTCCGGACGCCGTTTCGTACAACCGCTTCGTGGAACT
>NZ_JNKX01000065.1:0-11126 GCF_000702225.1 Bacteroides sp. Ga6A2
GCGACTCAAAGTACAATCTTGAAGGTACAATAGAACTGGACGAGGGCTATTTTACAAGAAACAACGATTCTGCAAAGGATGAAGATGAGGACGAGAACCAAAAGAGGGGACTTGGCAGCCAACGCAAGTCGAAGGTGCTCGTTATGGTGGAAAGCGAGAAGGCGGACAATCCAAAGCCTAGCCAAAAGAGCCGTAAATGCGGTCATCTGAAGATGAAGGTCATCACCGACCTCAAGGGTGAGACGCTGAAGTCGGCAGTCGAGTGCAGCGTAAGTCCAGACTCCACGGCTGTGATGGATAATTTTGCCTCACACTCGACAGTCGAGAAAGCAGTGTCAAAGTCGGAACGGCAGACAGTCCGCGGGAGCAATGCTCCAAAGGTTCTTCCGTGGGTACACATCGCCATTTCAAACGCCAAGTCGTTGTTCACAGACATGTATCACGGAATCAAGGAGGAGTTTCTTCAAGAATACTTGAATGAATTCTGCTACAAATTCAACCGTAAATATTTCGGTGACAGGATGTTCGACCGATTAGTTATCGCTGCCGTTTCGTATAAGCCTACGTTTGAGCACAAATTATATAACGGAAGGGCGAATTGCGGATAATCATTATCTCTTTTAACAGAAAATCCTGCAATGTATTCTTGTCTGATAGTGAAACCATGTAAGTAGACACAAATAATCAGGTTTTCGGCAGAAGTTATGAATTTGTCCGACGGCATCGGGAAAATATCCAATTGGTGCAACGGCGTAGCACTTTTTTGTCCGTTTAAATAAAGGTAGTATTTGGGGATACATTACGTAAAAACGACGACAACTATAAAGCATTGTCTCATTTATTCCTCGCTTATTTACCTTTTTGCGAGGCGATTGAGTAGTTGTTCGCCATCGCACACGCTGCCGTTCTGTTCGTATTCAACTATGTAAAATCCTATTACATAGTTGTGTACCGTAGCAAAGCGGTTGACTGCCTTCACAGCGGCGGTATATGCCGAATTGTGCAACAGCAATACCAAATCGGACAAGTTTTTCAACGAAAACTTGCTTGATGCGATTTTCGTTGAAAAATTGTCTTAGTATGTTGCTACAGTGGGGGTGAACTTATTTCACTTTCTTATAATTTCGGACAAAGCATGAAAATAAATCTTGTATTTATGCTTTTTTGTCTAAAAACGCCAAAAAAATAGGAGCTTTGCTTTATTAAATAATGGGTTCGAGCCATTTTTCAGAGAAAATGAGTACCTTTGTACCATATTCCCATAATATATATTTATCGGCAGTTGTGTATGGATAATATACAGGCTTTGTCTGAGGAAGACATAAAACTACGCTACATAACACCATCCATCCTGAATAAGGGATGGTCAGTGAAAGACATAACAATGGAGACGAAGGTTAAATTTACGGATGGTAAGATTAACCTTCGAGGTAATTTTGTAGCACGTGGCAAAGCTAAGTATGCAGACTATGTGCTATACTATAATCGTGCAACCCCGATTGCCATAGTAGAAGCCAAGGATGCAAATCATACTGTAGCGTTCGGACTGCAACAGGCAAAGGACTATGCCCAAATGATGGATGTTCCATTTGCCTTCAGTTCTAATGGACAAGGCTATCAGGAGTACGATTTCCTGACAGGCAAGGAACGAACCCTACTTATGGAAGAGTTCCCTACCAAGGAAGAATTATATGCGCGCTTCCTCACTGAAAGCAATGGCGGCAAGGGCTTGTCGGATGATGAAAAGAAAGTCATCGACCAGCCATTCTGTACGGGACAGGACATCTTCCCACCACGATATTACCAGCGTAATGCCGTAAACCGCACTGTCAATGCCGTAGCACAAGGAAAGAACCGTCTTCTGCTTGTGATGGCAACAGGAACGGGTAAGACATATACGGCATTTCAGATTGTCTACCGTCTGTTGAAGGCTGGGGTGGTAAGGAAGGTTTTGTATCTGGCAGACCGCAATGTACTGGTTGATCAGTCTATCCAACAGGACTTTAAGCCTCTGAACAAGACTATTCATAAAGTCAGCTATCAGCAAGACTTGGGAAGCGGTATTACAGCGTACGAAGTTTACTTTGCACTCTACCAACAACTTATAGGGCAGGGAGGTAAGCAAAACTACAAAGATTTGTTTAAGCCTGAGTTCTTTGACATGGTCATTGTGGATGAGTGTCATCGAGGTAGTGCGAAAGATGATAGTAATTGGCGTGAAATACTGGAATACTTTGATGGGGCAGTCCAACTTGGTATGACCGCCACACCGAAAGAAACAAGATACCAGTCGAGCATAAGCTATTTTGGTGAGCCGATATACACATACAGTCTGAAGGAAGGCATTGAAGACGGATTCCTTGCCCCTTTCAAGGTTGTAAACATTACCACGAACATTGGAGACGAATGGCGACCTGTAAAAGGACAGAAAGACATATACGGCAATCTCATAGAAGACCGCATATATAACAATACCGACTATGATTACAACATTATCATAGAAGACCGTATCAGGGAAGTTGCCCACGAGATAACCCAGTATCTGAAAAGCACGGACAGAATGGCAAAGACCATCGTGTTCTGTGCCGACGAAGACCATGCCGACAGAATGCGTACAGCCCTTGTCAATGAGAACTCGGATATGTGCAAAAAGAATCCTGACTATGTTGTTCGCATTACAGGCAGCGACCCATACGGACAATCCAAGTTGGACTACTTCATTTCCGTAGCGTCTAAATATCCTGTTATTGCCACGACAAGTAAGCTCCTGTCCACAGGTGTGGACTGTAAGATGGTAAAACTCATCGTACTTGACCAGCGCATTAACTCTATGACAGAGTTCAAACAGATTGTGGGTCGTGGTACTCGAATCAGAGAGAAAGAGGGAAAGACGCACTTTACCATTATGGACTTCCGCAACATCACAAGACTGTTTGCTGACCCTGAATGGGATGGGCCTATTGAGGTGAATGAGGGATATGTGAAAGGGGAAGGCAAACCATATCCGGTCCCAGATGAAGTCCCTCCTGTCATAAGTGACACTGATACTCCAAAACAGCCTAAGCCCATTGTTGACAAGGACGGCTGCTCTGTTGAAGTCATCAACAAGGTGGTATCGGTCTACGATGCCAACGGTAAATTGCTGCGCACGGAAAGCATAACTGACTATACCCGTAAGAATATCAACGAGACTTATGTCAATCTCGACGACTTCATCAATCGTTGGAACGCTGCGGATAAGAAAGCTGAAATAACGGATCTGATGCGTGAAAGCGGCATAGACCTTCAGGCTTTAAAGCATGACAGGGATATGGACGATGTTGACGATTTTGACTTCATCTGCCACATTGCCTATGGCAAGAAGCCGTTGACGAGACACGAGCGTGCTGAGAATGTAAAGAAGCGCGACATATTCAACAAGTACGGTGCAGAAGCCCGAAAGGTACTTGAAGCCCTGTTGGAAAAATATGCCAATGACGGTATTACCCAACTGGAGAATAGAACGGTACTTTCTCTCGACCCATTCCGTCAAATGGGGTCTCCTGCCAATATCGCCAGACTTTTTGGAGGTAAACAGCAGTATTTCTCAGCAGTGAAAGAACTTGAACGTTTAATTTATAGCAATATATCATAACAAAATATGGCACTTAACAACTTTGTCAAGAGCATCCGCAACATCATGCGAAACGATGCCGGTATCAATGGCGATGCACAGCGTATCGAGCAGATTGCATGGATGTTGTTTTTGAAAGTCTATGACGAGAAAGAAAACGATTGGGAATTTAACGAAGATGATTACACGTCCTTTATCCCAGAAAACTGCCGTTGGCGTAACTGGGCTAAGGACAATGGGGATGGAGAGGCTTTAACTGCGGGCGAACTTTTGAAGTTTGTCAACGATACTCTGTTCCCAACGTTAAAAAGCCTTGAAGTAACTCCAACCACTCCAATGCGTAGTGCTATTGTCCGCACCACATTCGAGGACGCAAACCAATACATGAAGGATGGCGTGTTGCTTCGTCAGGTTATCAATGTCATAGACCAACTTAACCTTGGTGATTATGAGGAAAGTCATGCGTTTGGAGAAATCTATGAATCCATCTTGAAAGAGATGCAGTCTGCTGGTTCGGCTGGTGAGTTCTATACTCCACGAGCCTTGACCGACTTCATGGCTGAAATCATCAATCCGAAGATTGGTGAAAAGATGGCTGACTTTGCCTGTGGTACTGGTGGCTTCATTACCAGTTGGCTGAAAGCTCTTGATAAGAAAGTCCAGACAGCAGAAGACAAGGAGGAATATGCAAAGTCTATCTATGGCATAGAAAAGAAGCAGTTCCCATATATGCTGTGTGTAACAAATATGCTATTGCACGACATCGACTCTCCACGGGTGATGCACGACAATTCCCTGACTAAGGATGTACTCAATTATACAGATGAAGATAAGTTTGATGTCGTGCTGATGAATCCACCATACGGAGGCAGCGAGAAGAACGACATCAAGCAGCACTTCCCTTCGGATTTGAGTTCAAGCGAGACTGCCGACTTGTTCATGGTGCTTATCATGTACCGTCTTGCTGAGAACGGTCGCGCAGCTGTAATCTTGCCTGACGGCTTCCTGTTTGGCACAGACAATGCCAAGTTGGCTATCAAGGAGAAACTGTTGCGTGAGTTTAACCTGCACACTATCATCCGTTTGCCGGGCAGCATCTTTGCACCATACACAAGCATTGCTACCAACATACTGTTCTTCAACAACGAAAAGGCTGAAGGAGCGGAGGAAGGTTTCTGTACCAAAGAGACTTGGTTCTATCGTATGGATATGCCCGAGGGCTACAAGCATTTCTCAAAGACCAAGCCAATGCGTGCCGAGCATTGCCAACCAATCATTGATTGGTGGAACGACCGCAAGGAAATTGTAGATGCTGACAACAACGACGAGAAATCGCGTTGCTTCACTGCCCAACAGCTTCTCGACATGGATTGCAATCTCGACCAGTGCAAGTTCCCTAAGGATGAGGAAGAAATCCTTCCACCAGCCGAGCTGCTTGCCGACTACTACAAGAAGCGTGCAGCACTCGACCACGAGATAGACAAGACCCTCAAGGAGATTCAAAGCATATTGGGGATTGAAATAAAAATTGGCGAGTCATAAAGCTATGAGACAGATAGAAGAACTTACCTCGCTGCCAACCTCAAATAATATCAACGAGGATATCCGCTCTATTCTTGCGGAAGCACGCCGTATTACTGCTCGTGCCGTGAATACAGCTATGGTTACAGCCTACTGGCTTATTGGCAAGCGTATAGTTTTGGAGGAGCAGAAGGGACAGGACAGGGCGAATTATGGGGAGAATTTGCTAAAGAATCTCTCCAAGGAACTGACTGCGGAATTTGGCAACGGATTCTCATATTCCAACCTGTATAATATGCGTCTATTCTATCAGACATACACAGACGCGGAAAAATTCTACACACTGTGTATAAATTTATCGTGGAGTCATAACCGTCTGATAATGAGAGTTTCCGATGCTAATGCCCGTGAGTGGTATTTGCGCGAGGCTGCCTCTGCAAACTGGAGCGTACGTGAACTGGAGCGCAACATAAACTCGTTCTATTATCAGCGTCATCTGGAGAGTGGTTCTGTCAAAAGCGAAAACGCTACACAGTGTGTAGCAAATTCCGATGTCTTGAATCCACGTCAGTTGATGAAAGATCCATACGTTCTTGAATTCGTAGGACTTCCGCAATCGCCAGAGCATAGTGAGCACGATCTTGAAGAGGCACTTATCACCCATTTGCAGGAGTTTATGCTTGAGTTGGGCAAGGGCTTCTCTTTCGTGAAGCGTCAGTATCGCATCAGCACAGAGACAAGCCATTTCTATATTGACTTAGTGTTCTACAACTATATTTTGAAGTGCTTCTTCCTTGTTGATTTGAAAGCCGACAAACTGACGCATCAGGATGTGGGACAGATGGATATGTATGTGCGTATGTTCGATGACATAAAGCGCGGTGAAGGTGACAATCCTACTATCGGTCTCTTACTCTGTGCCGAGCGTGACGAAACGGTGGTGAAGTACTCTGTACTGAACGACTCGCAGCAGATTTTTGCCAGCAAATATCTGCCTTATCTGCCTACAGAGGAGGAACTGAAACGAGAGATAGAAAACGCAGGTCGTATGTTGCAAAACAAGGAGGAATAAAAGCTATGACAGGAAAGCAACTTAAAAACAGTATATTACAGTGGGCTATACAGGGAAAACTTGTGCCACAAGACCCTAACGATGAGCCTGCATCTGTCCTGCTCGAAAAGATCAGGGCTGAGAAAGCACGCCTTGTAAAAGAGGGCAAGATAAAGAAAGACAAGAAAGAATCTATCATCTACCGTGGTGAGGATAATTCCCATTATGAGAAGTTCGCCGACGGAACTGTCGTATGCATAGATGATGAGATTCCGTTTGATGTGCCTAAGGGGTGGGAATTAGCTCGATTTGGAAGTGTCATGTATAATCGTGATAGTGAAAGAATTCCCTTGTCCGTTTCAGAAAGGAGCAAACTGTCTAAAATATACGATTATTATGGAGCTTCAGGAGTTATTGACAAAGTTGATAAATATTTGTTCGATAAGGATTTATTACTTATAGGTGAAGATGGAGCCAATCTTATTAACAGGAGCACGCCTATTGCATATATTGCCACGGGTAAATATTGGGTAAATAATCATGCTCATGTACTTGATTGTATTGATTTTGTCTTCATGCAATATGTCTGCCTTTACATCAATTCCATTTCATTGGTTGATTATGTAACAGGTACTGCGCAACCAAAGATGAATCAAGAAAAGATGAATTCAATTCTAATATTTGTTCCTCCGTATAATGAACAGAAACGAATTTTAGAAAAGGTTGATGAAATACAACCTTTAGTTGTAAGATATGGAAAGAACCAATTGAGATTAGAGGCTCTTATAAAAACGCTATACACAAATATGCGTAAAAGCATCTTGCAAGAAGCAATCCAAGGTAAACTTATTTCGCAAGACCCAAACGATGAGCCAGCATCTGTCCTTCTACAACGCATCAAAGAAGAAAAGTTGCGTCTCGTAAAGGAAGGTAAACTGAAGAAGAAAGACGTAGTGGATTCCGTTATCTTCAAAGGTGACGATAACAGGTACTACGAGAAGGTTAACGGAGACACAAAATGTATTGATGATGAGATTCCGTTTGATATTCCAGAATCCTGGAGATGGATTCGTTTATCAAATATTTCTATAGTTGCCAGAGGTGGGTCACCACGACCAATTAAAGAATATATTACAGAGTCTTCTAATGGTGTAAATTGGATAAAAATTGGTGATTCCGAGAAAGGAGGAAAGTATATTAATAAATGTGCAGAGAAAATCAAGCCAGAAGGTGTTAGCAAAAGTCGGCTTGTAAAACCAGGTGATTTTTTATTGACGAACTCAATGAGTTTTGGAAGACCATACATCACAAATGTTGAAGGATGCATACATGACGGTTGGTTGGTAATATCCCAATTTATTCCTGTATATAATACAGACTTTTTGTTCTTTCTTCTATCTTCTCCATTTGCATACGGACAATTCTCTGGAAAAACTGCAGGTGCAGTTGTACAAAACTTGAACAAAGATAAGGTCGCGGATTCATTTTTTCCATTACCACCTATTCAAGAGCAAAAGCGAATCGTCGCTATAATGGAACGTTTAATAAAAGAATTATAGCAGGTATTATGAGCAGATAGGCAAAGATGTTATAGATATAACGGATGAAATTCCATTCGATGTTCCTGAAAGTTGGGTGTGGATGAGAGGCAGAACTGGATTTCTGCCGATGGAATCTATCAAGCCACAAGGGGTAAACTTCGTGTATATTGATGTGGATGCTGTTAATAACAGACGAAATGTGATAGAGAAGGCAAAAACACTGCCTATTTCCCAAGCACCAAGCAGAGCAACAAGAAAACTGCATACTGGCGACGTGTTGTTTTCAATGGTGCGTCCATATCTGAGAAATATTGCATTGGTTGATGAAAAGTATTCTGATGCTATTGCCAGTACAGGATTTTATGTGCTAACGCCTACAAGTGCCCTATATTCTCCATATCTATTTTATTTGATGTTATCTTCGTATGTTGTGGATGGTTTGAATCAATTTATGAAGGGCGACAATTCTCCATCAATCAACAACGGGCATATAGAGAATTACATATACCCTTTGCCACCGCTTAATGAACAAAAACGAATAGTTCGCAAAATAGAAGAATTGTATGCCCAATTATAACATGGCATACAATTCCTTTATTTGATTTGCTATTCTAATTTGCTCTTGATATGGTGGAATACCTATCAAGAGAGAATAGAATATTTCTTTGTTTAGGTGCGGAATGGCTGCACCTTTCTTTGAATTACGAAGCAAATCCTTGTAGAATTGGATAAAGTAAAGAACGTATGGCAGGTGCATAGTTTCACTTACCCAAAGTTGCTTGAAGGTGCTACCCATATAGCCATCATGGGGCACAGCAAAAACTTCACCAGAGTTCTCTCCATCTACAAGAATGATGTTATCTCCCTTGGTTACAAACTTTCCATTGTTCAAAAGGTCTCCAGTAGATTTGCCACGCAAATATTTGGCATCAAGGCAAACATATTGCCCTTCTCTCTTTTCGCCATCAATGAGTCTGCAAATATGAGCAAGTCTAACCACTTCCCATGTACTTGGAAAGTCATAATCAGATTCTACTGGAACAGTTGTTCCATCTATCTGCTCATAATACCTGTTATCGTCACCTTTGAAGATGACAGAATCTACCACATCTTTCTTCTTCAACTTGCCTTCCTTGACGAGGCGTTGCTTCTCTTCTTTGATGCGTTGAAGAAGAGCGGATGCTGGTTCGTCTGAATTGTCCTGTGCAACGAGTCTGCCTTGGATGGCTTCTTGCAATATAGATTTTTTAAGTGTACTGGCTATATCATCATTAAGTTTTCTTCTTTGTTCATTTGCTTCCGAATAATTATCAATAAGTGGAAATAGAGCTTTATACTTAGATACAATTCTGTCTTGTTCTTTCTTTGGCGGAATTGGAATCAAGCAATTCTTAATAATTATCTGATTAATGTTAGGATCTTTTCGTGAGCCAGCTGCATAATCCATCCAATAAGGTCTTTGGTATTGCATGAAAATGTGTACATACTCCATGTTGCACACGAAATTAGGATGTATAGCACATACTGACTGATTTATAGTTGTATCAAATCTAATAATTGAATGCTTTCCGATTGTTCCACCCCCTCCATACATGGCAATACATATCGATTCTTGTGGAATAATCGAAAGATTGTAGTCCAAAACAGCCTTGGGTGTAATCTGAATCTCGCAAGAATCTAAAATCCCATTATTTAAGTCTGTAGTTCTGACCCAATTGATAGTACCATTTGAATAATACAATGGATTTTTACTTTGTGGAGTAGAACCACTTGAAGTAACGAACAGATGACTTATGCGACACCACACCCATGTTGATGGTATCTCAAACGGGATCTTGTCATCTATACATTTCACCTCGCCTGTGGCAAGTATCTTCTCATAATGGGAACTAAACCAAGTAAGCGACCATGATATATTGGTGTGGGGCTATTCCCAAAAAACTAAGAACAAATTATCATGGTAGAAAAATTCAAAGAGTATCTTAGCCAGTCAAACATGGCAAAGAACACCGTTTCGGCATACGTCTATGCCGTAAACGACTTCAAATCGCGTCACAAGGAGTTGACAAAGAAGAATCTGTTGCTTTACAAGACGTATCTCATCGAGACCTTCAAGCCCAAGACCGTAAACCTACGTATTCAGGCATTGAACAAGTATCTGGAATACTTGCACAAGCCTCGTTTGCACTTGAAATCCGTCAAGGTGCAGCAGCGCACCTATCTGGAGAACGTAATAAGCAATGCCGACTACATCTTCTTGAAGAATAAACTAAAGAAGGAGAATAATCAGGAGTGGTACTTCGTTGTTCGCTTCCTCGCTGCCACGGGGGCAAGAGTAAGCGAGCTGGTGCAACTGAAGGTAGAACATGTAAACGTGGGCTATTACGACATATATACCAAGGGAGGCAAGGTGCGTCGTCTGTTTATTCCCAAGACACTAAGGGATGAGGCTCTGATTTGGCTCAGAACGAACAACAGGGAAAGCGGTTATCTGTTTCTCAACCGCTTTGGGGAACGGATAACCACTCGTGGCATTGCGCAACAGTTGAAGAACTTTGCCATTAAGTATGGGCTTAATCCTAAAGTCGTTTATCCGCACTCGTTCCGCCATCGCTATGCTAAGAACTTTTTGGAGAAGTTCAACGACATATCCCTGCTTGCCGACCTGATGGGACACGAAAGCATAGAAACAACACGCATCTATCTGCGCCGAACCGCTTGCGAACAACAGGATATAGTGGATAAGGTCATTACATGGTAACTGTTGTATATGCAGCTCTTTAAGTAAAGAACGGCAATTGAAGAATCATTGATAAGCCAGCAGAAACATACTTATTTTTTTGTGTTTCCGCTGGCTTGTACCCGAAAAATCATTATCTTTGCGTCATAACCAATATCGTAAATAACATGCTTACAGACAGATTAAGAAATAAATGACGGATTACCAGCTTATTATCAGACGTTTCTTATCTCCGAACTGGTGCAGTTTATACGCCATTTCGGGATTAAATTCGATACATCTCTTACAATGTATAATATCAAATTATAATGTTGATTATCTGAATATTACAGACGCTGAAAGCGTCTCCGTTAAGTAAGAGGGTGTGTCAAAATAGGCACATCCTCTTATTTGTTTTTTTACAGGCACGGCGTGGAAAGATTCTTTCTATGCCGCTTTTTTGATGTAAAATCTGTCACAAGCACCCACGAAGCCGCATTTTGCGTTATATAGTCGGTATATTGGTATAAAAACAGCCTTTGAGAGACCGTTCTGTGCCTGTTTTCTCATCACGGCAGCCATTTTCTTGATGTCAAAGGCAATGGCGAAGAAGGCAAAGTCCATGGTGACCTTGCCCTTGCCGAAGTGACGGAAGCGCTTGTACTGCATGTTGTATTTCAT
>NZ_JNKX01000066.1:0-9898 GCF_000702225.1 Bacteroides sp. Ga6A2
GCTTGACAAACCTTGACCTAAGCTGTTTTGATACATCAAATGTAACTGATATGAGCGGAATGTTTAAAGATTGCTATGGTCTGACAACCGTTGATGTTAGCAAGTTCAATACAGCCAAAGTAACAGATATGAGATGTATGTTCTATGATTGCCGCAGCTTAAAAGACCTTGATGTTAGTAAGTTCAATACAGCCAAAGTAACAAATATGATTTTGATGTTCTCTGGTTGTCGCAATTTGACAAACCTTGATGTTAGCAATTTCAATACATCGAATGTAACGAATATAGAAGGTATGTTCTATGATTGCCGTAGTTTGACAAATCTTGACGTAAGTGGGTTTAATACATCAAATGTAACAAAAATAGAAGGTATGTTTTGGGGGTGCGAAAAACTGGCAACCCTTGATGTAAGCAAATTTAACACCTCAAATGTAACGAATATGGAAAAAATGTTCTATTACTGCTGTAGTCTTACAAGTCTTGATGTGAGCAGCTTCAATACATCAAATGTAACGAACATGGAAAATATGTTCTATTTCTGCCGTAGTCTTACAAGTCTTGATGTGAGCAGTTTCAATACCTCGGAAGTGAAGAACATGGGAGGTATGTTTTCTGATTGCTATGGCTTAAAAGAACTTGATTTAAGCAAATTCAACACCTCGAAAGTAACGGATATGAGTGTGATGTTTTCAGGTTGCCAGAGTCTTACAAATCTTGGTGTAATTAACTTCAATACATCAAATGTAACGAATATGGAGGGTATGTTTGCAGGCTGCCGCAGTTTGCCGCATCTTGATTTAAGCAAATTCAACACCTTGAAAGTAACGGATATGAATGGTATGTTTGCAAGTTGTCGCAGCTTGACGAGTCTTGATGTAAGTAACTTCAATACATCAAATGTAACGAATATGGAGGGTATGTTTGCAGGCTGCCGCAGTTTGCCGCATCTTGATTTAAGCAAATTCAACACCTTGAAAGTAACGGATATGAATGGTATGTTTGCAAGTTGTCGCAGCTTGACGAGTCTTGATGTAAGTAACTTCAATACATCAAATGTAACGAATATGGTAAAAATGTTCTCAGGTTGCCGCAGTCTGATGCATCTTGATGTAAGCAACTTCAATACTTCGAAAGTAACGGATATGAGTGGGATGTTTTTAGATTGTCGCAGCCTAACGAGTCTTGATTTAAGCAACTTCAATACTTCGAAAGTAACGGATATGAGTTGGATGTTTTCAGATTGTCGCAGTCTAACTAGTTTTGATGTAAGTAACTTTAATACTTCGAAAGTAACGGATATTAGTGCAATGTTCAGAGAATGTAGAAGTTTGCAGAACCTTGATATGAACAATTTTAACACCTCGAATGTAACGAAAATGACTTGGATGTTCGTAAAATGCGAAAAATTGGGGAGTCTGGATCTAAGTAACTTCAATACTTCTAATGTGAAGGAAATGACTCAAATGTTTTGGAGGTGTACGAATCTGAAAACAATTTATGCCGGAGAGGGCTGGGATACAAGTAATGTCAAGGATTCAGAAGATATGTTTATTGATTGCACCAGTCTTGTTGGTGGTGAAAAAACAAAATTTGATTCTGGAATTGTTGATGCAACTCGTGCAAAGATAGACGGCGGAAAGGCAAATCCTGGATATTTTACGGCTAAAAAAATAAGAAAGTTGAAAGTTGAAAATTGAAATTTGAAAAATAGTATGGAAAATATTTTCGCAAAAATCCTAAGCCTTATTTTGTGTGTGGTAAAACCTGCGGCAGGTATGGCGCAAGAAGCGTATGCGGTAGAGTCAAACGGCAGCTCAACACTTACTTTCTATTTCGACAAAAAGAAATCTTCACGACAAGGCAAGGTTTATGAACTGAATGAGGGAAAAGACTATCCTAAATGGGTGAAAACGGCTAATGACTCAATTACTGAAAGTTCAACTTTCACGACTGTAGTCTTTGACAAGTCGTTTAAAAAAGCCCGTCCTGTGTCGTGCGCATATTGGTTTAAAGGCTTTAATAATCTGACAAAAATAGAAGGCATTGGTAATCTGAATACCTCGCAAGTAACCAATATGAACCGTATGTTCTATTGGTGCGAAAAACTGGATAGCCTTGATTTGAGCGGCTTCGATACATCAAAGGTAACGGATATGGGTAGGATGTTCTTAGATTGCGATAGTCTGGAAAGCCTTGATTTAAGCAGTTTCGACACTTCGAAGGTGACAGATATGCACAAAATGTTCTCGGGCTGCAGAAGTCTTGGAAACCTTAAATTAAGCAGTTTCAATACCTCGCAAGTAACGGATATGCACGAAATGTTCTATAATTGCGAAAGATTGGCGGACATAGATATGAGTAGTTTCGATACCTCGAATGTAACGGATATGCACAAAATGTTTTTTGGTTGCGAAGGTTTGGGTAGCCTTAACCTAAGCAACTTCAATACTCCGAAAGTAACAGATATGAGCGAGATGTTCCATTATTGCAGATATCTGTTTGAACTTGATTTGAGTGGTTTTGATACTTCAAAAGTAACAAATATGGAAGCAATGTTCGGAGGTTGCGAAGATTTAGAGAGCCTTGATTTGAGCGGTTTCGATACTTCGAATGTAACAGACATGCACGAAATGTTCTCTGATTGCGAAGTTTTGGATAGCCTTGATTTAAGCAACTTCAACACTTCAAAGGTAACAGACATGCACGATATGTTCTATAATTGCGGAAACATGGCGAGTCTTGATATAAGCAGTTTCGATACGTCAAAGGTAACGGACATGAGCGAAATGTTCTTAGATTGCGATGGTCTGGAGAGCCTTGATGTAAGTTGTTTCAATACTTCGAATGTAACAGATATGAACAATATGTTCTCTTGCTGTGGTTTAAAAAAACTTGATTTAAGTGGTTTCGATACATCAAAAGTAACAAGTATGGAAGGAATGTTCGCAGGTTGCTGTGAGCTTGAGAATCTTGATTTGAGCAGTTTTAAAACTTCTAACGTAACGACTATGTATGGCATGTTCGATGTTTGCAGAAGCTTGAAGAACCTTGATGTAAGTAGTTTCGATACTTCTAATGTAACGAATATGAATAGCATGTTTAGTACTTGCAAACACCTGGAGAGTCTTGATGTAAGCAAGTTCAATACTTCGAAAGTGAAGGATATGTACAGTATGTTCTCTGGTTGCAATGTTTTGGAGAGGCTTGATTTGAGTAGTTTCGATACTTCTAATGTATGGAATATGAAAACAATGTTTGAGGGTTGCAAGAATCTGAAAACAATTTATGCCGGAGAGGGCTGGAGCACAAGTAAAGTCAAGGATTCGGAAGAAATGTTTAAGGATTGCACCAGTCTTGTTGGTGGCAAAGGAACTGAATATGATTCTGAATTTGTAGATAAAACTCGTGCAAAGATAGATGGCGGCAAGGCAAATCCTGGATATTTTACGGCTAAAAAATAAGAAAGTTGAAAAGTCAGAATTCATGATAATGTCAAAATTTAATATGAAACGCAATATAGCATTATTTTTCCTAAGCCTTTTGGGGCTTACCGCACAACCTGCGCAAGCTGTTGCGAAAGAGGCGTATGCAGTAGTGTCGCCAGATGGCACGACACTTACTTTCTATTTCGATGAGAAGAAATCTTTACGACAAGGCACGGCGTATGAGTTAAAATTAGGTAAAGACTATCCTAAATGGGTTAGACTAAGTGGACACTATTCTCTACCTGAAAGTCCTGATTTTCCGACAGAAATAATGACGGTTATTTTTGACGAGTCGTTTAAAGATGCCCGTCCTGTGTCGTGCGCATATTGGTTTGCAGGATTTAATGGTCTGAAAAAAATAGAAGGCATTGCAAATCTGAATACTTCGAAAGTGACGGATATGAGTTTTATGTTCTATCGTTGCCATGTCGAGAGCCTTGATTTAAGCGGTTTCGATACTTCGAATGTGACGAATATGAGTTTTATGTTCGAAGGTTGCCATGGCGATAGCCTTGATCTAAGTAGTTTCGATACTTCGAATGTAACAGATATGAGCGAGATGTTCTCATTCTGCAGTCTGTCGAATATTGACTTAAGTAGATTCGATACTTCAAAAGTGACGAATATGACTTGTATGTTCGATTGCTGTGAGAATCTGAAGAGCCTTGATCTAAGTAGTTTCGATACTTCGAATGTGACTGAAATGGGTAGTATGTTCGAGAATTGCAATCAATTGGAGAGTCTTGATTTAAGTAGGTTCAATACTTCGAAAGTAACGGATATGGTTGGTATGTTCAGCCGTTGTGAAAGTATGGAGAAACTTGATTTAAGCAGGTTCAATACCTCGCAAGTAACTGATATGAGCAGAATGTTCGAATTTTGCGAAAACTTGAAAACTCTTGATTTAAGTGGTTTCAATACTTCGAATGTGGAAGATATGGTTTGGATGTTCTCTGATTGCGAAAACTTGAAGAACCTTGATATAAGCAGTTTCGATACTTCAAATGTAACGGATATGAGTTGGATGTTTTCTAATTGCGAAAGCCTGAAAACAATATATGTCGGAACTGGCTGGAAAACAAGTGATGTCAAGGATTCTGAAGATATGTTTGTTGATTGCACCAGTCTTGTAGGTGGCAAAGGAACTGAATTTGATTCTGAAATTGTAGATAAAACTCGTGCAAGGATAGATGGCGGAAAGGCAAAACCGGGATATTTTACTGCTAAAAAATGAGGTTGGAATGGGCCTAATGCTTTCTTCCTTTTTTAGAGGCTGCATTTTATATTTTTTTGATGGCGTGAAAAAGGTTGGAGTGAAAAAAATAGGTTATTTTTGCTGAATAAATCATGATTACGGTATGAAGCGTTTTCCTGCAATATTTCTGAGTTTTATTTTGCTTGTGGCAAGCCATGTGTCAGTCATGGCGCAAGAGCCCTATGTAATTAAGTCGCCCGACGGCACAATGCTCACGTTCTATTTCGACGACCAGAAGAAGTCTCGACAAGGCAAGGCGTATGTTATAAATAAAGAAGGGCAGGATAATGCCGAAGGTGTGGGTAAGGACATGTCTTTCTTAGTCTTAGGAATAAGACATTATGTTACAACGGTTGTTTTTGACGAATCGTTTAAGGATGCTCGTCCGGAATCTTGCAGAGGTTGGTTCAGGGGCTTTTCAGGTTTGACGAAAATCGAAGGCATGGAAAATCTGAAAACATCTAGCGTAACGGATATGAGTTATATGTTTAATGGTTGCAGCGGACTGACAAGTCTTGATTTGAGCGGTTTCGATACATCGAATGTTACGAGTATGAGCGGTCTATTTTCTCATTGCAGTAGCCTTAAAAATCTTGATTTAAGTGGTTTTAATACCTCGAATGTAACGGATATGAGCGGACTGTTTGAAGGTTGCAGGTTTGCGACCATTGATTTTAGAGGCTTTGATACTTCGAATGTAAAGTATATGGGCAGCATGTTTGCTTTTTGTGATATAAAGAACCTTGATTTAAGTAAGTTAAACACTTCTAAAGTTGTAGATATGAGCAGAATGTTCTCTGGGTGTTGTTTGACGAGTATTGATATGAGCTATTTCGATACCTCTAATGTAACGGACATGAGCGAAATGTTTGCTTTTTGTATGAATCTTAAAACAGTTTATGTTGGAGACGGTTGGAATACAAGTAAGGTAATACGCTCTGAATGGATGTTTGATAAAGTTGCGCATCTTGTGGGTGGCAATGGAACAAGGGCTTATTATAGTAATGCAAACAAAACTCGTGCCAAAATAGACGGCGGAAAGTCAAATCCGGGATATTTTACGGCTAAGAAATGAGGTTGGAATGGGCCTAATGCTTTCTTCCTTTTTTAGATATTTTTTGATTACTGTCAGCTAAACCTGTTTTATCCCCCATATTTACTGCTTTTGTCGCTTGACAAGCCCCCAATTTAAGAGATGACAACGGCTGTCCGCTTAAATTTTTCCCCTCACATGACATAAACCTAACCTTGGAGCGCCATATTTGCTATTTTGAGACAGTTTCTGTCACTTTACATCATCCAAATTGGTACTTATACGTCCATTATATCGGCTGTCCGGGGAAAAAAGGGCCATGTAATCACCAAAGGATTTTAGCGGATACCAATAAATTAATACAATTATGGGGCTTACTGAAAAGGAAAAGTCACTCAACTCCTGGGTTTCAAGGGGTAGAGTGACTTTGTATGATGTTTAGCGGACAGTAATAATTCTCATTGTTCATTTACGGCATGGTCATAATGGTTGGCAAATGACTCAACTGGTTTTAATCATCTAATGTTCCCAAAAAATGGTTTGTGGGTCTCATTTTGGGAACAATTAACCCACTGACAATCGGCATTGATGCTGAAAATCAGAGGGCTTATTCGTTTCGTTGTCAATCTTGAAAAGATGACTATTGTTACTATGCAGCTTTAACGGCTCTCAGAGTTTCAGTACACTTTTGGCGAGCCTCGTTAATATCAGTCGTGTTGATTGTGTTAATTTGATCTCCACCAACTGTCTTATTGACGAGCTTGACCTTACACATGTGATAAAGAAGACCTACAAGCATTACGACATTGCTTATTATTGCCTTATCTGCTTCACGTAGATTTCTCCAATCTACATTTCCATCAGTATTCTTATTTGAATCAACTATAAATCTCATGACTTTAAACTGGTCATTATAGATATTATTTGCCATGTTCAAGTCATTAAAGTAGTTCTTTGCAGCATCGTTGAGTTCTTCAAGATACTTGCATATCTTATTGATAACTTTTTCGTTTTCCAACATTTGATTATACGCTTTATCAGCTTTGTCAGAAATACTTGAACCTACCATGCTAAAGATAATACCACCAACGAGCAAACCGACACCAAGTGTTGCACCACTAAGAACCGCACTACCAAGAGCCATACCGCCGCCACCAACAGCAATAGATCCACCGCCGAGGGCTGCAAGTGTTGCATTTGTTGCAGCTACACCTGTCAACGATGATATTGCAGTTCCTGTTGATGCAGTACCAAGTGCCATGACAGCGGCAGTTGTCGCACCCGAAGCAGCAAATCCACCAGCCGTACCTAATGCAGCCCCCCCTAATCCTCCGACCAAAATACTTGCTCCAACGGACGCCTGCTCCAATTCTTTTGGATCAAACTTTGGAATATCAACATTTCCAATCTTGATTTCTGCAAAAGAAGGACGGTTTTTAATTTTTTCGACTACATCTGCAAATTGCTTGAACGATGAAAGGATATTCATTTCAAGAGTACCCAATTCGTCCATGGTTTTACAAGCTTGTTCATCAATAGACTTGTGACGCTTTTGGTTTTCTTCGTCACGTTTTTGGGCTTTTTTCAAAGTGTCATTGGCATCAGCCATATCAATAGCTCCCTTGACACCTGCACCAACTCCAGTAATTGCAGCAACACCTGCAGCAATACCTAAAATCAAAGGTAGTGGCATAATTGATTAGTTTTTAGATTTTAAAAATTTACATATTTTATAATTCTCTGAATAATAGTCTTCTTCAGACATATAATTCTTAAATATCTTATCATATGCTTCGTCAACGCGACACAGCAGTGGACGCTTATTATAAATAGAACAAAGATTGTTCAACAAATACTTGCATGTACCATCACCTCTGTCGAGTTCTGCATACACAGGGTTACCTGCAAGTGATTTACAGCATAGCCCACATTTATCACACTTGAACATTAGCTAAATACCCATGAGCCTTCTCTGTCAGTCCAGAAATCATCTTCGTTCATATATGATAAAGCATGCCACGGAAGTTCAAGCCCAATTTGTTGGTATAAATTAAGCAAACGCTTGTTTAGAACGTCAGGACTCATATCACATAAAAGAGATTTGACAGCAGAGTGTATTATTGCAATTTCTTTCTTGAAAGTTTCCAAATCAATACTAAATAAATCAGCACTATACTTTTCCAATAAGATGGCTTGTTCTCGATAATACATCGCAACCTTATCAACAGACGGAATCCTATTTAGGATTGAAACAATCCAGTTAATAGCTTTATTATTGTCAAGCATATACAGAAGCGAACAGCTCATTATGCCAGTAACCAAAGTACCACAAAACGTTTGGACAATTGTTCCAGCAACAGGTATTGCACCTACTGCTGTATTTGTAATTAGTTCAGACACCATGGTACCTGCTACGACACTAGCACCTGTTGCAAGAATCTTTGCAGCTGCACGTATTCTTTCACCAGGGGGAAGACAGTCTGGATTAAACAAAAGAATCTTTGTTGCAGAAACAAGGGATGACCAGGACTGTCTTAGAATTCTGACAAGGCTTTTGGCAGTAGTACAAAAAATGTTACATAAAGTTGTAGTAAGAGAGGATAACACTCCTGCAATAGCACCATCAAGAAATCTTTCCATCAATGCCTTGTACTTTGACTTTGCATTGAGTAGCCCCTGTTTTACACCTTCTCCTATACTACGAAACAAAGACTCGCCACTGCTTTTACCTGCCTTAATTGCATCTTTTACAGCGAACCAAATTTCACTGAATACTAATCCAAGTACTTGGCGCACACCCATTTTGAAACCTGTCTTAGCAGCAGCAAATGTAGTGTCTCTAAAAAAAGCTTTGCTAGTATAATATGCTCTATTGATTTTCGCATCATAAGCTTTTTTGGCTTTTTCATAATGAGCCAAAAGTTTTTGTTTCGTCTCAGAATCTAAATCTGGATGGTCGTTTACATAAGCCTTAATGTCAACCATTTCCATTGGCGCATCGCAGCCATGTTCCTTACGGTATTGCTCATTTTTCGCTTTTGCCCATGCACCCATTGATGCATTGAGACTTTTGTTCGTCCATGCGAAATTGACCGGATCATCAGCAAGTGATTGACCTGATAAGCCAGATAAAACTCGACCTCTATCATCGTGAATAGATTTACATTCAATAATATGGTCTAATTCAGCCTTTCTATCAGGACTTATGGCATTTGTATGCCCATAAAATCCGACTTTTCCAGACTGATATTGATCATCAATATCTTTATATGTTTCTTGCCAAGTTTCTCTTGCTTCGTGTTTTGTGTGCTGAAAGTTTCCACCTGCGTGATAACTCCGTGCATCATAATCTGGACGATTATTATAAGCGGACTCATTGGATGAGTTCTTGTAACCCATTAACTCGTCTTGACCAATCTTTCGTACATTATGAATGGTATCTACGTCACCTCCATGTTGATCTTGAATTAAAAAATCAAGTCCAAACGAGGTGATTAGACTATCGATTATCACCTTTTCATATTGTTGAAATATACTTGAATAAGCATTACGCTCATCAAGTACAGCCACTGTAGCAACGCCAACAACAAAATTACTATGTGTAGGCAGATCATTATTTTCCATCGTAATGCCATTTATCTACTACAAAAGTACAATATTATTTTTAATAACTATCAAATCTCACTATAATTACGCCAGTTCGGGATAAGAAAAGTCAAATAAAAGTTGGTAATCTCGCTATTTATTTGTGTCTTTATAGCTGAGAACAAACAAGTTACAAAATATAATAGCAATGATTACCAGAGACAAAGTTACTGAAATTTTCTGTATTATCGACGAGTTTGACAAGAATTTGAACGAGGAATTGAAGAAAAACCTTCGTCTGCCATCCAAAGACGGCAGCGGAAAACGTCACAGAAACCGTAAGGGAAGACTCTCCGAAAGCGAGATTATGACCATCCTCGTATGCTATCATTTTGGCACATACAAGAACTTCAAGGAGTATTATCTCAGCTGTATCCAGATGCAGCTAAAACATGATTTTCCGGACGCCGTTTCGTACAACCGCTTCGTGGAACTGATGCCGCGAGTGTTCCTGAAAATGATGCTTTTCATGAAACTCTA
>NZ_JNKX01000067.1:0-7568 GCF_000702225.1 Bacteroides sp. Ga6A2
GACGTTCCTACGACGTTCCTACGACGTTCCTACGACGTTCCTACGACGTTCCTACGACGTTCCTACGACGTTCCTACGACGTTCCTACGACGTTCGGACAATTTCTGGCGAAATTGTCCGTTACAAATCCTAAATTATCAACTTAAGAATATTCTACTTACTAATTGTCAATTGTGAATTGTCAATTATGAATTGCCTCTGCATTTTTCAATTTTCAAGTTTCAACTCAGAACAGAATTCTATTCAATCTTCTCCTCGAACTTCGTTCCGCAGAACTTGCAGAACTTGGCGTCTGGGTCGTCGCCACAATAGCGGTGGCATTTAGGACAGATATTGTGCTTCTCCTTCTTGTGGCGGTGCATTCTGTTGGTGTCGGCAATATTGGCAGAAACGATTCCGGTAGGCACGGCAATGATGGCATAGCCAAACAGCATAACAAAACTCGCAATAAAGCGACCTACCGATGTAACAGGAGCCATATCGCCATAGCCCACCGTTGTTACCGTAACGATAGCCCAATAAATGCTGTGCGGAATGTTGGTAAACTGCGTTCCCGGCACCCTGCCCTCAACGGCATACATAACCGTTCCCATGGCAATAACCATAACCAGCACGAACATGAAGAACACCATAATCTTGCGCATACTCTTGTGCAGAGCCACCAAGATGAGGTTACCCTCTTCGAGATAGTTGAACAGCTTGAACACACGGAACACGCGGATAAGGCGGAACACCCTGAGCACCGGCAGATAGTGCGCTCCGTGGAAGAAGAACGAAGTGTAGAACGGCAAGATTGACAGAAGGTCGATGATGCCAAAGAAGCTGAGTATGTACTCCTTGCGGTTGGGAGAGCAATACACACGCGCAATATACTCGAACGTAAAGAACACGATGAAGAACCACTCCGAATAGAACAGGATAAGGCGCAGCAGACTGTCGGACATCATCATGCTCTCGAAGATGGTAAACAGCACGCTTAAAAGAATGCTTGCCATCAGAATTATGTCGAACGCCTTGCCCGTGAATGTATCAGCTCCGAAAATCATGTTATACAGTTTCTGCTTCAGTCCACGGCCGGGGAAGAGGCGGTTGTCGCGAAGCAGATAATTGAGCAGCCTTTCTATATATTTCATTATTACGCGCATATTAGTTTCAAACAGCACAAAAATAAATAAAAATATCAACAGATTAACATTTTTATTATAATTTTGCGGTCAAAGTAGAAAAACGAATAAAATGGAATACAATTTCAGAGAAATAGAGAAAAAATGGCACCAGAGATGGATTGACCAGCAGACTTACAAAGTGACAGAAGACGAGAACAAGAAGAAGTTCTATGTACTTAACATGTTCCCTTATCCATCGGGAGCAGGACTGCATGTGGGACATCCGCTTGGCTATATTGCCTCTGATATCTACGCACGCTTCAAGCGCCTTCAGGGCTACAACGTGCTCAACCCAATGGGATACGACTCTTACGGACTTCCTGCCGAGCAGTATGCCATACAGACAGGTCAGCACCCTGCCATCACAACGGTAAACAACATCAACAGATACCGCGAGCAGCTCGAGAAGATTGGCTTCTGCTTTGACTGGAGCCGCGAAATCAGAACCTGCGACCCAGAGTACTACCAGTGGACTCAGTGGGCATTCCAGAAGATGTTCAACTCGTTCTACTGCAACAAGGAGCAGAAGGCAATGCCTATCAGCACTCTTGTAAAGCATTTCGAGACCGAGGGAAACCAAGGCCTTGACGTTGCCGAGAGCGAGGAGCTGCGCTTTACTGCCGACGAGTGGAACTCGTGGGACGAGAAGAAGAAGAACGAGGTTCTGATGAACTATCGTATTGCATACCTTGGCGAGACAATGGTTAACTGGTGTCCTAAGCTGGGTACGGTGCTTGCCAACGACGAGGTTGTCGACGGCGTTTCGGAGCGCGGCGGATACCCTGTGGTGCAGAAGAAGATGCAGCAATGGTGTCTGCGTATCTCTGCCTACGCACAGAGACTGCTCGACGGACTGGAGACAGTTGACTGGACCGACTCTATCAAGGAGGTTCAGCGCAACTGGATTGGACGCTCAGAGGGTACTGAGGTTCAGTTCAAGGTTAAGGACAGCGATACTGAGTTTACAATCTTCACAACCCGTGCCGATACAATGTTCGGCGTAACCTTCATGGTTCTTGCTCCCGAGAGCGAGTATGTTGCAAAGGTTACTACAGCAGCACAGAAGGCTGAGGTTGACGCTTATCTTGATGCAACAAAGAAGCGTACAGAGCGCGAGCGTATTGCCGACCGCAAGGTATCGGGCGTGTTCTCTGGCTCATACGCCATCAACCCAATGACGGGCGACGAGATTCCAATCTGGATTTCAGACTATGTGCTTGCAGGCTACGGAACGGGCGCAATCATGGCTGTACCTGCTCACGACAGCCGCGACTATGCATTTGCAAAGCACTTCAACCTGCCTATCATTCCGCTTATCGAGGGCTGCGACGTGTCTGAAGAGAGTTACGATGCCAAGGAAGGTATCGTTACCAACTCACCACGCAAGGACGCAAAGCCGTACGTCAATTTCAGCCTCAACGGTCTGACAGTAAAGGAGGCTATCGCCGCAACAAAGAAATTCGTAAAAGAGAATAATCTGGGACGCGTAAAGGTTAACTACCGTCTGCGCGATGCCATCTTCTCTCGCCAGAGATACTGGGGCGAGCCGTTCCCTGTGTACTACAAGGACGGAATGCCTTGCATGATTCCTGAGGAGTGTCTGCCGCTCGAACTGCCTGAGGTTGACAAGTTCCTCCCTACCGAGACAGGCGAGCCTCCATTGGGCAACGCTACCAAGTGGGCTTGGGACGAGGTTAACAAGCAGGTTGTAGAGAACTCAAAGATTGACGGCAAGACCGTGTTCCCTATCGAACTGAACACCATGCCGGGATTTGCAGGTTCATCGGCCTACTACCTGCGCTATATGGACCCACGCAACCATGAGCGCATCGTTTCGGAGAAGAACGAGAACTACTGGCAGAACGTAGACCTCTACGTTGGCGGTACTGAGCACGCAACAGGACACCTCATCTACAGCCGTTTCTGGAACAAGTTCCTGTTCGACTACGGATTCAGCGTTAAGGAAGAGCCGTTCCAGAAGCTCGTTAATCAAGGTATGATTCAGGGACGAAGCAACTTCGTTTACCGTATAAAAGATACCAACACGTTCATATCTCTCGACATGATTGAGAATATGGATGATGTTACACCAATACACGTTGATGTGAACATCGTTAGCAACGACATCCTCGACGTAGAGGCATTCAAGAACTGGCGACCAGAATACAACAACGCCGAGTTCAAGCTTAATGCCGACGGCAAGTACATCTGCGGATGGGCTATCGAGAAGATGAGCAAGTCTATGTTCAACGTGGTTAACCCGGATATGATTGTAGAGAAGTTCGGAGCCGACACTCTGCGTCTGTACGAGATGTTCCTCGGTCCTGTTGAGCAGTCTAAACCTTGGGATACAAACGGTATTGACGGTTGCCACCGCTTCATCAAGAAGCTGTGGGGCTTGTTCTACAGTCGCGACGACAAGTTCCTGCCAGAGGACGGCGAGGCTTCAAAGGATGAGCTGAAGGCTGTTCACAAACTTATCAAGAAGGTTACTGGCGACATTGAGAACTTCTCTTACAACACCAGCATCTCGGCGTTCATGATTTGCGTAAACGAGCTTCAGCAGATAAAGGTGCGCCACAAGGCAGCCCTAAAGGACATCGTTGTCCTTATCGCTCCGTTTGCCCCATTCCTTGCCGAGGAACTGTGGGAGGCTCTGGGCAACACTACATCGGTATGCGATGCCAAGTGGCCTGAGTTCAACGAGGATTACCTGAAGGAAGACAGCGTAACGCTGAGCATCTCGTTCAACGGAAAGACACGCTTCACAATGCAGTTCCCTGCCGGCTCTACCAACGAGGCCATACAGGAGGCTGCGCTCAGCGACCCTCAGGCTCAGAAGTACCTCGACGGATTCAACGTTGTAAAGGTCATCGTTGTGCCTAACAAGATTGTGAACATCGTGCTAAAACCAAAGGCATAAGGACAGATGAAGTTAGTATTCGCTACAAACAACGCGCACAAACTCGATGAGATTCGCGCCATATTGGGCAACAAGATAGAGATTCTCTCGCTCAACGACATAGACTGTCACGACGAAATTCCCGAGACAGCCGACACTCTGGAGGGCAACGCCCTTCAGAAGGCTATGTACATAAAGGAGCACTACGGCTACGACTGCTTTGCCGACGACACGGGTCTGGAGGTGAGCGCGCTGGGCGGTGCTCCGGGTGTACACACGGCACGATATGCCGAGAATACCGACCACGACTCGGAAGCCAACATGAACAAACTTCTGAAGGAACTGGAAGGAAAAAATGACCGCAGCGCACAATTTCGCACGGTTATCGCGTTATTACTTAATGGCGAGCAGCATCTCTTCGAGGGCATCGTAAAGGGCGATATCCTTACGGAGAAGCGAGGCAGCGAGGGCTTTGGCTACGACCCTGTCTTCTCGCCCGAGCAATACAGCGAGTCGTTTGCCGAACTGGGGGCTGAGGTGAAGAACAAAATCAGCCACAGGGCGCGCGCCGTAGCCAAACTGGTTGAATATCTAAACAAATAAAAGTTAATGAAGAAATATATTGCCATTGCACTGGTTCTGCTGATTACCGTCTGTGCAAATGCGCAGAAAATCGGCGAATGGCGCATCTACAAGTCGTACCACAACGCAACCAAGTGCGTTGCCGGCAATGGTGTAATCTACGCCCTGTGCAATGGCTCTATATTCTCTTACAACACATCCGACAGCGAGGTTATAACCTTCGACAAGAGCAACTATCTTACCGACGATAACATTGCCGACATAGCCTACTGCGCCGAGCAGAAGGCTCTTGTTGTCATCTACAGCAACGCCAACATCGACCTTCTGTACGACGATAACGAGGTCTACAACATATCCGACTTCAGACTGAAGGATGTGAGCGACAAGACGATAAACAGCGTGAGCGTTATTGGCAGCACGGCATATCTGTCTACCAACAACGGACTGCTCCTGCTCGATGTAAAGCGTCGCGAGTTCAGCAGCAACTACAACTTTGGGCAGAAGGTGCTTTCGAGCACCATCATCGACAATCATATCTATACATCTACAGGCGACGGAGTCTACGCCGGAAATACGGCAGACAATCTGCTCGACAAGAACAACTGGCAGAAGATAATGCCGGCAAGTCCAAAGCAGATAATAAACTACAAGAACCAACTTCTTTACATGTTTGGCGATGCCATATACAACGCCAGTCTGAGCAAGGCTTACGTTTCAGACCCTTCAAACTCGCTTAACTATGCGTGCGAGTGCAACGGAAGCCTGTGGGTTCTGGGCACGCAGCATCAGTTTCTTATCAACGAGGCTCTCGAAGCCAGCGAAATCCGCTTCCCTACCAACTATGTTGCCTACGCCAACAATCTGTATTGGAGTGCCGAGGGCTACAACGGTCTGATAGCCTACGAATACAGCGCGGAGAAGGGGCTTAACATAAAGGTTAACAGCATCATCCCCGACAGTCCGATAACCAACAAGGTTTACAAGATGTCTGTAACCCCCGACGGCGTTTGCTTTGTGTCGGGAAAGCATCATTTCGACGGAATATACTACGACAACGACGGATATGCCGCCAAGTATATCAAGGATGCCGACAGATGGCTCAACTTCGACTACGGCAAGACGGTAAGCGACGTCACGGGCTATCCGTTCGTAAACCCTACGTCTATTGCGCAAGACCCGAAGGACGGCAATCACCACTACATTACCGCCACGGGATACGGCCTCTACGAGTTCCGCGACGGCAAGATTGTAAAACTGCACAAGGCTGCCGACGAGGACAACACCATTCACACGCTCTACGGAAATCCGTACTACACATGGCTCAACAGCGCCATTTACGACCGCAACGGCAACCTTCTGTTTACCAACACCATTACCGATATTAAGAACAACAATTTCGACTGTCCGCTCAAGATTCTGACAGCCGACGGCACTTGGAAGCAGATTGAACTGAATGACATCTGCAAGGAGCAATATTGCAACAACATCATTCTGCAAAGCAACGGTCTGCTGTGGGGAACGCTACATTGGGGCAGCAACGGCTTCTTCTGCGTTGACACAAACAATACCATCGACGACAGCAGCGACGACAAGAGCCTCAACACCAAGGAACTGACGAACCAAGACGGCATACACATACAGACGGAGACGATAAACTGCATTGCCGAGGACATGAAGGGGCAGATTTGGATTGGAACGAATGTCGGTCCGCTGGTTATAAAGAACCCGACGAAATACATTCAGAACGGCAACAGCACCACCGCCCTGACGCAGGTTAAGATTCCGCGCAACGACGGCACAAACTATGCCGACTATCTTCTCGACAACATCAGAATAAACACAATAGCCGTAGATGGTGCCAACCGCAAATGGTTCGGTACGGAGAACGGCGTGTTCCTGTTCAGCGCAGACTGCCTTACGCAGATTGAACACTTCACGACAGAGAATAGTCCTCTTATTGCCAACTCGATAAGCGACATAAAAGTGGCGCAGGACGGCACGGTTTTCATCGCGACGGACAAAGGTATGGTTTCGTACAAAAGCGAGGCTTCTGAGGCGTCAGAATCGCTCGACGCGGCCAATATCTATGCTTACCCTAACCCCGTGAAACCTGATTACGACGGATACATAACTATCAAGGGACTTACATTCGACAGCAAGGTGAAAATCGTAAACACGGCGGGACAGCTTATGGCTGAGGGCACATCGACTGGCGGTCAGTTTGTGTGGAACGGCAAGAACGGCAACGGAAGCAAGGTGGCTTCGGGCGTGTACTTCGTACTCATAGGCGACAGCGAGCTGAAGAATGGCGCGGCTACCAAGATTCTGGTGCTGAAATAGGTTTCAAATTGACAATTCACAATTGACAATGGACAATTCGGAATTGAAAATTGAAAAAGCAGAATTGACAATGGACAGTTGACAATTCTGAATTGAGAGTGTAAAGTAAATAAAAAATGATGATAATAAAGATTCTAAAAGCTTGCTACACAATAAAATGGTACATACTTTCAGTCGTGTGCCTATTTATACTTGCTCGACTTCAATCCAGTTATATTTCAGGTACATATATTTATCCCAAATCGGTCATTAGGATTTCTCGGTGCTGTATGGCAGAGAGAAAACCTTTAGTTTTTCCCATATCGAGAGGAAGGATCGTCGTGTTTTCAACGACCTGGCCAAGTACAGAATGTGCTTGTTTTTTGTCTTTCCCAGATATGCGGGTGTTGATATCAGTTCGTAGCGGATTGTCTTGAGGAACTTCTTTTTGTCGGAGTTCATCAATGCATGGCGAAACAGCGACATGAAGTTGTATGCCATGATTATGAAATTGCCGCAGGCTTCTGTCGCCCAGAAGTTGTGCGATACGAAGTCGTCTATAGAAAAATCGTATTTCAGTTCCTTGATTCTGTTCTCTG
>NZ_JNKX01000068.1:0-7214 GCF_000702225.1 Bacteroides sp. Ga6A2
ACATCAATTTTTTCTTTCGAAAAGTCAATTCCAACAAATAATTTTTTCATACTTTTGTATCTGTATTTTTAAAGAATTGGTCAATAGTTGTATGGACTAACACTCTAACGAGGCTCTATGCCGATAACTTTCTATCTTGTCTTTGCAACTATGTCTGGGAGGTCCTAAACAATTTATAGACTCCGTTCTGGAAAGTTGACAGGTTTACCTCTTCGACAGACCGATTCTTCCTTACAACGACAAAGGTAAGAAACTGTCTTGAATTGCTATTGTTTTTCTCGACCAATTTGCTTTCTTATGCGGCTGCGCCGCAATCATCTGCAAACTTAGAGAAAGTTGAAAATTGAAAAATATTGTAAACTCAATTTCTAATTTACAATTCCTAATTCTTAATTGGGTGACGCTGCTTGCTTTTCTTGGTTCTGCCGAATTTCTGCGCTCGACCTCTGGTCGCTTCGGCAGCAAGCAAGATAAGGTTCGAGCGGTAATTTTGGCTTAACATGGAGGGGGCAATTGATAATGTTGAATTGAAATTTGGTAGGGTGGGGGCAGAGAAATGAATCTCGTTTCGGACTGAAATCTATGCCATATTTTTCGTTGTCAGGATATGTACGAAATGTTACATTTTTTAAGATTGCAGACTTCCTTAAATTGTGAAAAATGACGCAACAATCCTTGTCGGAATAGGTAGAAAAAATTTTCCCAAGTTAAATGTTAAAAAAAACAAAAATGGGAACGCAAACGCCGGTTTTAGTATACTTTTAGAATATTTGTTAATTTTTTCTCTTCTTTTTGCATACAATAATGCTTGAAACGACCAAAAATTGCCCCGAAAAACAATATGTGCTAAATGTTAAAATATGTTATAATGGAATGTGCAGAAATTAGTCATTTATAAATGTTAAAAAATGTTATGTTACAAGCTGAATGTTACCTTGTTACTCCAGCGGTGCTCTATGTTACAAAATAAATGCCTAATTGTTACATAATGTGTATTTTAATACTGTTAAAAATAGTGTAAAATATTGAAAATGAGTTATATATTAGTAGGTTGTCTGTGTTTTGCATATCTCGAAAAAAAATGACTATTTTGCATCCGGCTTTTTGACGCATGCATGCAGAAGTCGGCTGTGTGTTGAAGTAGAAATTGTTGAAATACTGCAAACTTACTCTCAATTAGTCAGGCACGCAGCAAAAATCTTAATATTAACAAACTTAAAAGTATTTGGCGGTTACTAATTACGCCAGCGCAAAAAAAACAAAACATGAAACGTTTATTAAAGTCAGTAGCGGTATTGCTGTCATTCGCGCCGCTATCAGCGTTTGCCCAGTTTGGAGTGGTAGAGCCACTTCACGTTAGCGGCAACCAGTTCCGCGACCCTTCGGGCAACAAGGTCGTACTACACGGAGTTATGGATACTCCAAGCCCTTACTTTAACAGTTACCGTTGGGGTAACGCTTGTAACGATGGTACTGTAAGTGCATGTCTTAACTATTTCGAGAAGATATTCACAGGTATCACAGACACAAAGCAGGGCGCATACTGTAACCTGTTCCGTCTGCACCTTGACCCATGCTGGACTAACGACCCTAACAAGAGAGCCACTGGCGGTGGTGGCGAGGCCGACATCAGCCGCTTCTCAAGTGCTCGCTTGGAGAAGTACATGCAGACTGTTTACTGGCCTATCGCACAGAAGGCTCTTAACCACGGAATGTATGTCATCATGCGTCCACCGGGCGTATGTCCTCAGACTATCAAGGTTGGCGATGCTTACCAGAACTATCTGAAGACAGTTTGGAACATCGTAACAAAGAATCCTAACGTGATAAAGAACTCTGGTACTGTGATGATTGAGCTTGCTAACGAGCCAGTTAAGTTGCTCAACCAGTACGGTCAGGACACAGAGACTGCAATGCGCGATTTCTTCCAGCCTATCATCGATGTTATCCGCCGAAACGGTTACAAAGGTATCATTCTTGTTCCGGGTACAGGATGGCAGTCTAACTACAGAAACTATGCCAAGTATCCTGTAAACGATAACAATTACGGTTATGCCGTACACTTCTATCCAGATTGGTACAGCACATCTGATTCTCAGCACAACCACAACACATCTATCAACGCCTTCAAGCAGCAGGTTCCTGTTGTAACAAGCAAGCCTATCGTTATTACTGAGATTGACTGGAGTCCTCAGAACGGTAGCAACGGCCACTACAACGAGCACGGAAACTGGGTTGTTGGTAACTATGGTACTTGGGGAACAGGTAGCACAACTAAGTTCGGCTATGCTTACAAGGCTGTGCTCGACTACTACGACAACATCTCTATGACTCTTTCTGGTACAGATACATACATGGATGTTGCAGAGTATCTCAAGTCTGGCAAGGCTAAGGCTGCATTCGGTGGTATCTGGGAGGCTTGTGCCGGTGCTTGCTGGTACTGGTATTCTCTTTGGGCTCAGAAGGACTATGCACACAAGTCAGGCAGTTCAAACAACGGCGGTTCAAACAACGGTGGCTCAACAACTCAGCCTGTGCAGCCTGCTCAGCCAGTTGACTTGTCATCTTCTTTGATTCCTGCTTGGAAGACAGCCAACGACCGCCCAGCAGGATGGGCTTGCAACGACGCTGGCGAGTATCCAGCATCTGGCAGCGCATCAAGTGGTCCACGCGTTGTTAAGTTCGCTTCAGGCGACTTCGAGTACGGTTTCTATGTTCGTCAGTCAGACGCTTCAAAGCCAGGCTTCATCGAGTACGGAAGCACAGACGGTCATCGTCTTGCCCTTAACAACTACGGCAACTACTGCCTCACATTCAACACTGTTGCATGGAGCGGTTCGCCATACGTTAAGGCAGAGGTTCGCACTCCAAACGGCGAGGTTATCGCATCTACTATCGTTAAGTGCGAGAAGAGCGTTAACAAGAGCACATCAGCTTCAACAAGCGGTTCTACTCAGGGCTACCTCAGCTTCTATGTATTGGAGAAGGGCAACTATACAGTTCGCTTCACTCCTTGCGCCGATGCTAACGGTTCTGCCGGTACATGGGTAGAGGCTGTTGTTGGTAACGTAAACTTCCGCTACATGGAGAACCCATTGGCATTCAGCAAGGCTAACTACGTTAATCCGGGTTGGAAGATTATGGACGGCGGCAAGCTGGTTGAGACTGGCGATGCAGGCTCTGGTCCTCGTATCTTCAACTTCCCTAACGGTGGCAAGTTCAGCTATGGTTTGTATATCCGCACGTCATCAACATCTAACGACGAGAACTATGCTGAGTTCGGTTCACGCTGGGGCTACGGCTTGAACTTCGTTCCGGGCAAGTACACAATCACTTACGATTGCGCTGCTTGGACTGGCACTCCATCGGTTAAGTTCGAGGTTATCGACGAGAGCGGAAAGGTTGTTGCAAGCAAGATTACAAACTGCTCTCTCAACCTTAACAAGAACCTTAATGCATCGACTGCAAACGCAACTCAGGGTGGCGTATCATTCAACGTAAGCAAGACTGGCAGCTACCGCCTGCGCTGGACTCCTGTAGAGGCTAACGGCAACGCTGGCTACTGGTTGGAGACTGTAATCGGTCACATCAAGATTACACACAATGCAACTCGCTCTGTTGCAGGTGGCGACGATGAGACAACTGCTATCTCGGCAGTTAAGGCTGAGACAGCCGACGAGGCTTACTACGATTTGAGCGGCCGCAAGGTTAAGAACCCAACTAAGGGCATCTTTATAAAGGACGGAAAGAAGGTTATTCTCAAATAATAGTGAAAATATCCGCGACGGATATTGTACCTGAATAAAAATGCGTGTTGTGCATACCGCTGGCACTTGTGCGAAAGTGCCGTGGTGTGCACAACTTTTTTATTATGATGATAGATGCTTGTGTGAAAAATGACTGAAAATAAGTGCGAAAGTTGGTCCTTTTCGATATAAAATGTATGTTTGTCCCCGATGAGTAAACTAAGTTCTGAATCTTAAAATATTGTTGCATTAGTGCTTTTCTTAAAATATAATAGTAGTATGAAGAATATCATATTGTTTTTGATTTGCTTAGTTGTGAATATTACGGCTTCTTCCCAAGTTCGGGTTGTTTTTGACGGGACTCCTTATGGATGGACTGGGCGAGATTCTGTAATAATAAAAAAGCAGATAGATAAGATAAAGAAAAAATGGAAGAACAGTAATTCTCTTGTCGGAGAGGATTCCATTCGGATTATTATTTCTAATTCCGATGTTGCCGTCGTTCCTATGTGCTTTCTGGCTGATTATCAGATGATAGAAAGTAGAAACAGCGTCAAATTGTTGAAAAAAGAAAAATGTTCCTTTTTCTCGGCGACACTTTTTTACAATGGGTCGTTCTTGGGAACTTGTAAGTATGACCCTATAAAAAAGAAGTATCGTATAGCTTGTTCATCAACAATACACGATGTAGGTCAACACACGGACTATTACGAAATAAGAGGACGAAACGATTTATTGTCTTCGAAAAACATTTTTGCAATAACTACTGGTTGTAAATATTTCAAGTTTGAAGAAAATTTGTTTTGTTTACATGATGGTGTCTTATATCTGGTTGATTATGACGATTTTTCGAAGATGTCTGTTGTAGATAATAGCTTTTTCGAATGAATACGGTATCGCTGCGATAGTCACTCATAGAAAGTGTCGCTGTTTTTTGTTCTTAATCATTTTTTTCTGCGACAGATTGAATTTTTGTGGATGATATGATTATAGAGAATTTTATTTGTATATCTTTGCAAAGATTTTTACGAGGTAAGAATAAAATCTACTATGTGAAATTATTTAAACTAAGGTAATAACTTAATCATTCAATTTAATTTAAATGAAGAATCTTTTAAACAAATGGATGTTGGCGCTTGTGGTGCTTTCAACATTCGGCTTGGCATCGTGCGGTGACGACGATGACGACAAGAAGACAGAAACAGAAGAGGTTAATTATGCTGATGCGAAACTTCTGAAGATGGTATCAAAAGTTACTTCCGACGAGCATTTCTTTGGTCCGTTGGTTAATGAATGTAACTATGAGTACAACGCTGATGGCTATGTAAGCAAATATTCTGATTTAAGTTCGGGAAACAACCTTTACGACACATTCGATTATAGCAAACTGAAGACTGAAAATAAGATTGTTGTAACTCATAAGTACGAATCCGATTATGATTCAGAAACTTCATCTTATACATATTTTCTTGAAAACGGCAGAGTTTCAAAGATAACTTGTGGAGATAAGGAAGTCTCGTTAATTTATAATGGCAAAAACCAGTTGACAAAAGTGGTTTATAGTGATTATGAATACACCGTTCTTACTTGGGAGAATGATGTCGTAACAAAAATTAAATTTATAAACACGGAGAGCAAGGACGAAAACTCTGAAGAGGAGATAACATATTCAACTGTTCCTGCGGGGAGTTTTGGCAGTGCAGTAATATCTACTGCTGTAATGTGTGATGGTGCTGATGGCATTGGTTTGAACAAGATGTTTGGTGCAAATCTAAAGTATTTGCCGGAAAAGATTGTAAGGACTGACGATGGCGAAAATCTCGTTTCAACCTCTGAAATTTCGTTCGACAGTGTAACAAAGCTTCCTGTTTCTGAAAAGACTACATATACTAAGAAGAGTGAAGAGAAAAAGACTCAAATTACGGAGACTACATATACTTGGGACATTCCATCAAAATAAATCCTTTTTAAACATAAAAATAAGCAGCGACACCACTTATAGAAGGTGTCACTGCTTTTTTTGTGCCTAATCATTTTTTTCTGCATCAGATTGAATATTTTTGGCAAAATATGTACTTTTGTACATTAAAATCCGTCCATGAAAAGCAGACATTAAACGCCGAAGTTTGCAGATATACGGAGGTTGTTCAAATAAAGAGGCGGATAATACATGGTTCTGCAAAACATTTTATTCTACAGTATATGAAGAAATTATTTACATTATCGTTTGTAATACTTGCGATTTTCTTGTCGCTAAGTTCCTGCTCTAAGGTTAAGCGAGAGATTATTGTCAAGCAGGTGGCTGCCACAAAGAGCCATTTGCCTCAGAAAATTGGGGCAGCCCTCGAGGTTGTAGATGTGAATATCAAGGGAGATATGGTTGAATATGTAATAAAAATGTCGGAAGATATCTGGCGAGTTAGCGGAATGACTAACGAGACGGCCAATTCTGACAGAAATATTGCAAATCTGCTTTCTTCTATCGACGATTTTACCATCAGCAATTATATCGGCAGCGATATGGGAATAAAATACACGTATTATTCTGATGAGACAAGTAAGAAACTATTCGAGATAGAAATCTCTCCAAGCAGACTAAAGGAAATACATAAAAAAATGAAGAATGGAGAGATAAAAGAAGCATCCATGCTCGAAACTATCCAGCAAGAAATAATGCGAGTAAAATCGAATCTGCCAGCCCCAATAGGCGATGGCGTTTGGATGACAGACGTCTATCTGAAGAATAAGAATGTATATTATGTTTATAAGATAGACGACGGTATAAGCGCCTCGGATTGTACAAAGGAAGACATAGAGCTTGTGAAAGCTGGATGTATCGAAGCACTGCGTGGCGAACAGACCATTGTATTGCGGAAAAAGAAGTTGATAGAAGAGGGAATACACCTGATATTTGTTTATAACGATAGCGAAGGTAAGGAAATTACTCGTGTAGATATTGGTCCTGATGAGTTGTCTAAATTGTAATTCAGGTATTAACAAAGTCGTAAAAATGAGAAAACCTAATTATCAGTCAGTTGCCTTCTTCTTGTTTGCTATGTGCATCTTTACTGGATGCACACGCAAGGGTAGTGGCAAAACCGTAAATGAAACGCAAGCCGAAGATTCAGTATCTTTTGTTTCTGAAAGCGACAGCTGTAAGCAACCAACGGCGCAAGACTCGTTGAAAAAGTTGTTGTTGGGCTATTGGGCTCATGAAGATGTTACTTGGATGAGGATAACGGATGATAGTATTTATTATGTTGACCAAGATGGCGAACCTGCTATAAAGTATTTTGTCAGTGCAGATACTATTACTATGTATTATTATGGATTTACTAAAAAGGATAGATTTTGGTTTGTTGGCGATTCTCTGTTTATCCCAAAACGGTCATTAGAAAAAATAAGTAGCAAAATGTAAGTTGGTTTAATATTCTGAGCCAATCATTAGCACTTTTCGCTTATATTTTC
>NZ_JNKX01000069.1:0-7048 GCF_000702225.1 Bacteroides sp. Ga6A2
TATTATAGACATAATGGTTGATAACGATTATATAGGGCAGTTATACGAGTATGACTTACAACGTAACTTGGTTAATTTCCTGAAATGCCCGAATCTTAGATGTAACAATCTGCTCTTATTTCCTCCATTCGACTCTTATTGGAGCGACATTGTTCAAGGCTCTTATTCCGAAGTGCCCAATTTTCGCAAATTACCCAAAGAATATTATTACACCGACAAATCGCGCACTTACGGAGCATGGATTTATCGCATAAAGGGAAAGGCAATAAGAGTTGCTGTGATGTCTAAATTTATCCCTACATATGAAGCTTATAAGCATTTTTCTACACGTATAGAAAAACAAGCAGACGGAGATTTGCCAGCTTTCTACTTGTACATAATGTTATCGTGCAATGTCGAAATGTACACATCCGACGCTATATGTGACAAGAAAAACGGTTTAAAAAGAGTAAAGGTGTATCAAAATTAGTCAGCCTTGCTTGTGCAGATTTGCAGTCGCGCAACAAGAACTCTCATAAGATTTTTATGCCAAAACAAAACATGTAAAACCCGAAGGCATCCCGAACGAATCCCGAAGGATTGTTTGCAGAAATTCGCCCAAAATTTGTTTTGCCGAATTCGGAATATAATTCTCAAAAAAATAAAATAATATGGATTACTCTCTATTTGATGATGCTAAGTGCATCTCTATGATTTACAAAGAAAAAATGCCAGATTTACAAAATGTAGAAATTGTAAAAATGGAAATAGAACCAGGTGAAGATGCGGTAATTTACATGAATGTAGACACTACGGAATTGCCACAAGATATGCCACCAAAATGGTTGATGCGAAAGGTTAATACCGTTCAATTTTTGATTGCATTTATTGGTATTGAATTTATTGAATTCAGTCTGACAAACGGTATGAATTGCAATATAGCCATTTCCGATAATAATGGTAAAAAACGCGTTTGCATTACAAACAGTACCGATGGAAAGAAATTATGCTTTGATGCAAAATGGATATTCGCAAATGAAATCTCTGCTTATGTTAATAACACCTCAGACCCAGCAGAATGGCTTTAGAATCTGTCTCAAAGATAAAAATAAATTCTTATGGATTACGCTCTATTTAATGATGCAAAGTGCATTTCTAAGATATACAAAGAAAAGATGCCAGATTTGCAGAATGTAGAAATTGAAAAGATGATAATAATTCCGGGAAAAGATGCAGAAATTCGTATATGCGTAGATACCACGGAATTGCCACAAGAAATGCCATCTGAATGGTTGATACAAAAGGCTACTAACGTTCAAATATGGATTGCTTTTATTAGTATTGAATTTATTGAATTCAATATAACAAACGGTATGAATTGCTGTATGACTATTTCAGATAATAATGGTAAAAAACGCGTTTGCATTACAAACAGTACAGACGGAAAAAGAATCTGCTTTGATGCAAAATGGATATTCGCAAAAAAAATATCAGCATGCGCTGTATGGGATTAGAATCTCCGTAGTCATGCCAAATTCGAAAAATAGGCGAGACCAAAGAAAACAAAAACGTTACTATAATGCCCCCGACGAAATAAAAAGAATAATGAAACAATGTTTAATAATATTTAGCGTCTTACTTTCTGTCTGTTCGTGCGCAGACAAGAACAAGGCAAACAAAAATATGCGATTACATCATTTCTCTTAATCTGTTTGGCTCTCAGCACCTTAGCATCGTGCAGCGAGGGCGGAAACAACATAACATTAGAGAATTTCGAACTGTACAAATATGATTTAGACAGTTTGGTGAATCTCTTTAAGAGTTCAATACCTTCGGAGATAAGAGAAGAGAAAAAAGTATTTTTCTGTCTTGGCAGAGAAGACGAATCTATTTCAATTGCCATAGACGGATACACAAACGGAGAGAGAAACATTCGCGGTGGCTATTCAATTAAAAAAGGCGGAAAGGAATATAAGGAGGCATTGGCTTATTTAGGCTGGACAGAGACAAAGGTCGATTCGATACAAAGCCTTTTGAAAAAAGTAAAATGCACAACGATAAGTACTGGAATATACAAATATTTCGACGTAGAGCTTTGCAATTTCTACGACTTAGACTACAAGCCTTATTCGTATTCTTACCTGCATGTAAAACCGAATGTCAGCTTAGATACAACCGATATAAAACCAATTTTGATTTCTCCTTGTGGAGATCAGTTCACAATTAGATAAGGCAAGGCTAACGACAAGACAACTTTCATCTTTAAACAACAGATTTTTACCTCATAAAAAATGAAAAAACTACTACTGTTTGTCTTTTGCTTTGTGTTCTGTCGCTCTATGGGTACAGAAACGCAGCCAAAACTATTCGGCGGAAAATACAACTATATTTCGATAGTTGTCGTTCCGGGCGAACATAGCTGGCCGATATACTTCAATGTTGCAACATTAAGCGACACGATTTTCGCCAACACCGAGTGTGTAGATTCTTTTGTAAAAAGCATCTGCAAAGGCAATCTGTACATTTCAGCAGCACACGACGAGGCATTCGAACTTGTATATAAAGACAAAAAAGATTACGAATTTTCAAAGAACAGCGTCGACTGTATTGGCGATTTCTATTTCGACCTATATGATGATAAGAAAGGAACAAAGTTTCTGACTCTAAAAACGGGAGCAAAAGTCAGCTATAATTCAGCATCTGTCCATTGCATATTTACAGAATTAGACAAACGGAAATACTGGAAAATATCAAACACTTCGGAAAATCTGCAAGACGCCGACTCTTGTCTGGTTGAAAGAATTGCCGTCCCCGTTGCAGTTGCAAAATACAACATTAAAAATAGTTTTGTTATAAAGCCAGCACCCAAAGATATGTAGTCGGGAAAAGGTTAAAATTTTCTTAAAATTATGAATAAGCAAAGTATCTTTATTTTATTTATCTTGATGCTCGTTGGATGTAAGCATCCTAACGGAAACGGCGGAAATACTGCCACAACAACAAGAGCTAACAAGCAGGAAGAACCCAACTTTGAGGAGTTTGTAAAGAAATTCTGTTCAGACTCATGTTTCCAAATAAACCACATCTCGTTTCCTCTTGAGATAACAATATGTTGCGAAGGGGGCATGAACGAGAGAGACTCTGTATACTTTATAGAAAGAAACGACTGGAGACATGACGATCTCTTCAATCCCGGCTACGAAGAAAAGGTTAGTACAAATATTTACGCAGACAATAATACCGTACTAATAAGTGGCGATGACTGCGGCATTCATGTTACATACATGTTTAAACGCACTAACTCAACATGGGCATTATACAAAATTGATGACGCTTCAATGTAACCGAATAACCCCAAAAATCCTAAAGAAATGAAGAAAATATTATATCTGCTTTTGACTTTATGTATATGCGCATGTTCCGACTTTCCTGCCAAGAAGTGGATGGAAGAGGCAAAATGCGTAGATTCTATAAAAACTGTGCCGCCGAATAATTGTGCAGATATGGACAATTTCCAAATAAAAGGACTAACTGTAGTCGGGAGAAGGTTAATTTTTTCTTAAAATTATGAATAAGCAAAGTATCTTTATTTTATTTATCTTGATGCTCGTTGGATGTAAGCATCCTAACGGAAACGGCGGAAAAACAGCCACAACTACAAGAGTTAACAAGCAGGAAGAACCCAGCTTTGAGGAGTTTGTAAAGAATTTCTGTTCAGACTCATGTTTCCAAATAAGCCACATCTCGTTTCCTCTTGAGATGACGATATGTTGCGAAGGCGGCATGGACGAGAGAGACTCTGTATACTTTATAGAAAGAAACGACTGGAGACATGACGATCTCTTCAATCCCGGCTACGAAGAAAAGGTTAGTACAAGTATTGACGCAGACAATAATACCGTACTAATAAGTGGCGATGACTGCGGCATCCATGTTACATACATGTTTAAACGCACTAACGGAACATGGACATTATACAAAATTGACGACGGTTCTATGTAACCGAATAGCCCCAAAATTCCTAAAGAGATGAAGAAAATATTATATCTGCTTTTGACTTTATGTATATGCGCATGCTCCGACTTTCCTGCCAAGAAGTGATTACAAGGCACATACAACATTCTATAGGAAGAGACATACATAAACAGAAGCACAGAGTTCAAGCCGTTAAGTTTTACTCTTACGTTCGAAAATTCAAGCGTTAAATTACCGACCATAGAATCGGCAGATGCACCCGTAGAAAATTCTTATGAAGGGATAAAAGAATTAGAAAGAAATGCCAAAGGAAAGTGGAAAGTAATTGGAGAGAAAGAAGATTCTATCTTGATTGATGCTCCAAAGAATATACTAAATGGAAAGTATGCCGTCTGCCTACAAAAGGTGGAGTATTTTCACGACAATATTTAAATCCTTTGGTTAGAAAACGACTCTACCCGCCTCTGCTATTCAAAGGCTGTTTCGCCCAAAGCCGAAATAGAGTGGGAATGAAACTATCCGCAACAAAACATTTCTTCTTTCGGCAGAAATTCTTAATTTTGGCAAGACAAAGCCAACTTCTTAAACAGAACAATAATGAAAAAATACATCGTAATCTTACTATGCGTCTTGGTTTCATGCTGCAAGCGCGAGCCTTCCGTTAGCACGCATCAGGGCGATAATGCCACGGTCAGTCCTTCAAAAACAAAGGGCATCGACGGATATGTCGGGAAATGGCATTATATGGTATGGATAAACGATAGCGCATACCAAAACAAATCATTCTGTCTGGAACTCAGAAAAACCGGGAAAATATATGTAAAAGGAGTGTTCGCTTCCATCTGGGACAATGGATATAGATTAGACGGCTGGAACGCCGATACTGATGTCGAAACCAACGTTTGGGGGCGTTTCGTCAACGACTCGCTATATGTCCGTATAAAAGGGAGTTACAGAGAGAACTCATCGGCAAAGGCTGTTTTGTATTTAGTAAACGATTCAACTCTGCTATGGAAACTTACAGAAGAAAATGGTGAAATATACCTCCCCGACAAAGTGTGGCTGGAAAAATTTTAATCAGTAACAACTCAAAAACAGAACTTACATGAACAGATTCCTAAGATTATACATTTTGCTGGCAATTTCATTCTGCTGTAAATCAACCGGTTTATGCAATTACAGCACACACAAGAGTCGGCAGAATACTCTTACCGAAGAAAAGAAGTACATTCTTCCCGATTCCTTCTTTGCCAAAGTTGCCGTTGATGACATTGGAACCATCGACACAACAAACGTAAAATACAGGAAACGAGACATGGAACTTTCTGGATATGCTTACTCTCCAGTTATTGGGTATGAGAATATAGCAGACAAAAAACCAAAATATGCTGTATTTATACAAGACAACTTTACCATCAAAAAGAATTATAGCAAAAATGACGAAACAGCAATAGACTCTATTGGTATCTATTTCATTTTGATAAAGAAGTATTTCGCCCCTGGAGAAAAAGTACAAATCATCCACATGCAATATAAAAACAAGTTGGAAAAATTTAAAGAAAGTGATTTTGATTACAGTATTCTCGCAGACATCCGAAAAAACTTTCTTCTTCGCATAAAATATACAAAATTCTATCTAAGAAAGGAAGGCAGGCTTCCCATGCTAACGGAAGTATATCTAATCTATTAGCATTATTCCGCCCAAATTCCTAAACTCGGCAGAACAAAGAGATATCTTTTAAAAATTGGTTTTATGAAAACAAAATCTGTTGCTCCTCTATACTATAAGTTATTGAGAAAGTCGAACTTAATAATATGCATATACACATCCGTATATCCCGATTTAAATCCTAATTATGTCGGTTTTTACCGACGAGTTTTTCTTAAACAAAATAATTGAAAGATGAATAAAATAACATTTATTATTGCTTTGGCGTTGTTTACATCTTGCATGCATAATAACACTAAATCAGATACAAACGATTCGCTATCTGATAAATCAACAGTTAAGCCCAAACATGAGGCAAGAATAACGATTCCCGACTTCCTCGTTGATGTTTGGGGAACACCACATTGTGCAGATGTCAACATTCGTTTTAATCAGAATGGCGAATTTGTATTCAACGACTATGACAAAAATGGCAATTACATTGCTAAGGAAGGAACTTTTGATTTTAAAGATAACAAGGTAATTCTGCACTACAAAGATGGGGATTCCTTAATCCTAAAGCTAAAGCTCCTTGAATACGAAGAGTTTAACGACTATTATCTATACACAGACAACAAAAGCCACTATTTGGTAAAGGGGCTGAGAGTTCCCTCTCCCGAAGAATTAGATTCCCTTACATCTCTGATATATTGTGAGGATAAGTAATACCCCTGTTCTCAGGAATATGCAGTAGATATATTAGTATTATTTGTCAATAACTGCACTAGTGTCCGGAATAATTATACAACACGCTTATAATTAAGTGAATTTCAAATACTTATATTGCATATAAGTTTTTCTGATAGAAAAACTTACCTTTGGAACAGTTTTTATCTTAATAAAACTGAGTATGCCCAAAGGAAAGACTGTATTCGCCCAAATCATGGAGGTTGTACCAGACTATGAACTAAACAAATGCATTGACAGATACAATGGAGACAAGGGAACCAAGAAGTATACGTGTCGTGACCAGTTCAAGGTAATGAGCTTTGCCCAACTTACAGGCAGGACCAGCCTTCGCATCATAGAAGCCACACTGAAGGTCTTTGGACCAAAACTCTATCATTCTGGAATGAAGCAGATGGGAAAATCCACTATTTCAGAAATGAATGAGAAGAAGGCATGGCAGATCTACCGCGACTACGCCATGGTTCTTGTATCCAAGGCACAAAGGCTATACAAGACCGACAAGTTCAGGCTTGATATCGAAGAAATGGTATATGCATTCGACAGCAGCACCATAATCCTCTGCCTGCAACTCTGTCCATGGGCAAAATACAAGGACGGCAATGGCGGAATAAAAATGCACACGATGCTTGACCTGCGCGGTTCGATTCCTACTTTCATCTGGCTTTCAGAAGCTGCCGTCAGCGACATCAATGCCAT
>NZ_JNKX01000070.1:0-6922 GCF_000702225.1 Bacteroides sp. Ga6A2
AAACGGCTTGCTCCGCACCAGACACCTGCGAACAAGCCCAATATGAGCTGTATCGGCTTATATCCTCTATTGGAACCCTGGACAGGAATACAGCATTTCTCCAGTTGCTCTTCAAAATGGCATTTCTCTAGCATCTTCAGAAAAAGTGAAAGGCCTCCGAACGGGGTGATTTCCTTGTTCACGAACTTTATATCATAGTCACGCATCATCTTCTTATGTTTTTCCGCGTGGTAAAGGTAGTAAATTATTGAAGGATAGCCTAATACAACCGATATTTTCTAATGGCGGTCATTGGAAAAATAGACATGCCTAATTTCTAATGACCGATTTGGGTTTAAGATTTCCTTTATAATCCCATGGGTATGCTTTATATCCCTTGTGTTCAGCCCAGAGTTCCCTTGGAATGCAGTACCTGAAATTTTGTCTTTCAGATATATTATACCGTGTAACAGCAATAGGCTCAATCGCTTTTGCCCTTGGACAATATTCTAACGCAGGAACAGCGCCCTTTTCTCCTAAAGCATCAAACTGGAATAGCAAGGCTCTGGTCTTTAATGGCCCATTGCAAAATTTATCGTTGCACTCGATGGAGCGAATGAGTATTCCTCCATATGACTTGTTATTACTCTTGAATGTAAGGTCAACACCAAAGTCATGGTTAAACCACTCACCGGCCTCACTCATGCGCTCGTATGTTATATGCGCTGTGTCGGTTAAGTTACAATAAAACTCTATCTCGACCATGCGATATAACTCATCTCCCTTCCTGATGACAAAATTGTTAAGCAAATTCTTCGCAATGTCTTTGAAGATGCTTTCAATTTTAGAAGGATCTGTCTCTGTTAACACAAGACTATTTCTTAAACATTCCAATTCTGTCATATAGTTCTATATCAAATATTAAGCGCAAAATTTTTTACTTATTGTATAGGTATAAGCTTACCAAATGCTTTCCAAAGAATATCTTTCTTATATTTTTTGACTACAGGAACATGAACGGTAACTTGTTCCAGAGGGACATCATCAAAAGCCTGATATATCTCTGGTGGTACTTCTGAATAACAGAATATGTCCGTGAGGCTCCGACAGTAATCAAAAGAACCGGCACCTAATTTAGTCATTCCTTCTGGAATAACGATTTCAACAAGAGATGAGCAACCCGGGAACACGCAGGGGTCTAATCGTGTCATTTCTTTTGGCAGCACGATTTTTTCCAGACTCTTACAGCCTGAGAAGGCAAAGCGTTCTATCTCGTATATGCTTTCCGAAAATTCAATATTAGTGAGAGCTTCACATTTAGCAAATGCGGCTTCCGGTATAACTTTGAGCGATTCTGGAAGCTTAACAATTTTAAGGGATGTGCAACTTCCAAAAGCATGAGGAGCTAATGCTTTAAGACTGTTCGGTAGAATAATAGATTCTAATGCGGTACAACCGAGGAAAGCCCCCTTTTCTATAGATTGAAGTCCCTCATTAAAGTTTATAGTCTTCAAACTTACACACCCGGAGAACACCTCTTCTCCTATCTCTGAAACAGTAGAAGGTATCGTTATGGATGAAAGTTGTTGACAATTATGAAATACGCCCGACTCAATACGAGCAACACGACTAGGAATAACAATCGATTTGAGCTTAACACAATTATAGAAGGCGCGGTAGCCTAAAGAGGAAAGCCCCTCAGGTAAGACTATATTCTCCAGCTCAATGCAATCTCTAAAAGCATTGCTGCCAATTTCTTTTACACTAGAGGGTATTGTTATACTTTTTAATCCATAGCAATATGCAAATCCACTAATTTTCGTTATACCTTCTGGTATAATAACCTTCTCTAGCTTTTGGTTTTGGTTACCTACGTCGCCACCGAGAGCAACAATCTTATATGTCACTCCGTTATAATCTATAGCCGAAGGAACTATGAGTTCTGAATCGTCCCCAGTATCATTTCCATACCAATGTTTGAAAATTGCCGTATGAGTATTGTCGTCAATATCATAAAAATAGCGACCATCTACCTCAAGTTGTGAAACATTTATGAAATTTCCATCATCGTCCATACTACGATATTCAGAGCGTCTTATCTCTGTTTGCTGTGCGTACAATTGCATTATTGATAAAAAGCTTCTTCATTTTTTTGTACAAATTGTTTGTTTATATGAAAAATAATGTGGGCAGATATATTCCGATTTATCTGTTTATTATACTATTCTCTGTTACTTGCAACGATATACGAGCAGTACTTACTAAGCAGATTTGACAAAGGGAGGTCTCCTTTCTTGAATCGCTCTGCATCAAGTTTCAATAATCTTTCACTCACAGGTTTCTTTCCCTTGAATATGGCTTTTAGATACGGGATGCCATTCTCCTCAGTAATGTTTACCTCAGTGAAGAATTGTGTCAAATCCTCTGCATCATAGACGATGGAGTAACTTGGACGCTTGGCTCCGGGAATGTCCTCTTTCAGTATGTTCTTGTCAACCAAGTCCTGTATGTCACGTATGGCCGTGTCTTTCGAGCACTTTGCTAATGTTGCCCATGTCTTGGATGTTATCTTTGCCTCGTGGCCGTCAAGGAACAGATTGAGCATCTGTGTCTGACGCTCTGTCATTGGAACAGACGATGCCTTCTGCCAGAAGAAGCTTTTATTCAGGATTGTGGTGACGATGGTGTCTGCCTCGTCAAGTGCATCAACCAATTTCTGCATGTACCACACCAACCACTCTGTTATATCACCATCGCCATGCTGCATACGTTCAAGAATCTCGTAGTAGTGATTCTTGTCCTTGTTAATCTGTGATGAGACATTGTAGAAGCGGAACTCACTCTTTTCGCCACGAGCCAGCAGCATGTCTGAAAGGATGCGTGCCAGACGGCCATTGCCATCTTCGAAGGGATGAATGCTTACAAACCAAAAATGAGCGATGGCAGATCGGATCACGCTGCTTACAGGCTCATCCTTGTCGAACCATGTGAGGAACTTTTGCATCTCCTCTTCTACACGATCTGGAGAAGGAGCAATATAATGAATCTTCTCACGTCCGAACATTCCACTAACAATATGCTCCTCGTTTGTACGGTACTGTCCTATTTCTATCTGGCTTCCTTCGCTATAACCCGAAGGAAAGAAAGCGGATTGCCAGGCGCACAACTTTTCTTTGCTAAGAGGCTGGTTATAATTTTGTACAGCTTCCAGCATAACACCTACAACAGAATCAATATAGTGTGAAGGAGTACTATATTTCACGTTATCAATGCCCAGCCTTCTGGCAATGGAAGAACGTACCTGATCCATGTTCAGCCGTATGCCTTCAATCTCCGAAGAATACACCACGTCATAGGTCAGGTTCTCCGCCATCGCACGTAACTTGCTGTCAAAACCCAACGAACTCAGCCTGCCGTAAAGCAAGCCCTGCATACGGAATACTTTCTCCTGAAGGAGTGACACCTGAGAAATGTCCCAACGGAAGTTTGTCCAATAGTCTCTTTCGTGTATATACATAATGCATTCGTACTTTATGCGACAAAATTTTATATATAACGTCGCAAATTCTGCGGCAAAAATGCTAAAATAATGCTGAACTACCAAATAAAAACGCAAAATATCGCATATCCTGCGACGTTTTTATCTCCAACACGTCGAAAGCATACTTGAAGATACTAAAAAAAAGACCTGCCCAAACGGACAGGTCCCTTAAATTTATATCAGTGTGATAATTACTCTTCTACAGCTGCCTGCGCGGCGGCAATAATTGCGATAGGCACATGAACCACAAGGTTCACAAGCATCATCGCAGATGAGACTATTTCCATAATCAACTTTTTCTATTCAAATGATTCGGGTCGCCTTCCCTCATACGGATGGCGGCCTGTTTCGTGTTTCGGCCGATATGCGGAAAAATCGTTTTATAAAGATGACTTCCATTTCTGAAAAAATAATTATTTTTGATGCCGTCAAAAAACTTTGTTAAAACAAAATTAAGACTTATGACGATAGAAGAAGCAATCAGAGACAGACATTCTGTTAGAAAATACATCGACAAACCTCTTTCTCCTGAACAGATTGATATTCTGCAAAATAAAATTGCCGAGGTAAACAACGAGAGCGGACTTCATGTTCAACTTGTAGTGAATGAGCCGAAGGCGTTCTGCGGAAGGATGGCTTACGGCAATTTCAGGGGTGTTTCTAACTATTTTGCGATGATTGGCAACAAGTCCGACGACACTAAGGAACTCATCGGATATTACGGCGAGCATCTTGTTCTGCTGGCTCAGACGCTTGGGCTGAACACTTGCTGGGTTGCGCTTACATACAACAAGGTGAGCGGCGCGTATGATGTTGCCGACGGCGAGAAGGTTTACTGCCTCATAGCCCTTGGCTATGGCGATGAGCCGGGACGCAAACTGAAGCGCAAGAGCGTTTCGCAGGTTAGCAATGCGGACGATTCTACTCCCGAATGGTTCAGGCGTGGGGTAGAGGCGGCGTTGCTTGCTCCAACGGCGGTGAATCAGCAGAAGTTCAGATTCGACTATGTTGCGCCCGGAACAGACGGCATTCATCATGTTAGGGCAAGCCGCGGCTTCTCGCTTATAGGATATACAAAAATTGACCTCGGCATTGCCAAATGTAATTTCGAGATTGGAGCAGGAAAAGAGAACTTTGAATGGGTATAACTATGGATGTTGAGCAAGTACGAGAATATACTCTGTCTATATTTGGAGTAACGGAAGACCAGCCTTTTGGTGATGACATCATAACCTATCGAATAGGAGGTAAGATATTTCTTTGCCTCTGGCTTGGTGGAGGTAAGCATGACATGATAGATTCGGAACCAAGGTTTGCCTTGAAACTGACACCTGAAAGGAATGAAGAACTCCGGGAACAATACTCATCTGTAACCCCTGCGTGGCATTGGAACAAGAAGCATTGGAGCGATGTGTATTATGAGCACTTAGAAGAGAGTTTCGTGAAAACATTGATAAAAGAGTCATACAACCTCGTTGTTTCCAAGTTACCAAAGTCAGTTAGACTAAACTATGTGTAAATGAAAATATTAGGTAATATAATTTGGTGGATTTTTGGCGGACTGGAGTCTGCCATCGGATATTTTATGGGAAGTCTGTTTTTGTGCTTTACCATCATAGGCATTCCTGTTGCGTTGCAGACATTCAAGATTGGGCTGATGTGCCTATGGCCTTTCGGCTCTGAAATTCGCAGTTCGGGCAGTTCTGTTGGCTGTCTGTACTTTCCGCTCAACCTTTTGTGGCTGGTGTGCGGCGGATTCTGGGCGTTTTTATGTCATGTGTTTTTCGGCTTTCTGTTGTGTCTTACAATCGTCGGAATTCCTTTCGCAAAGCAGCATTTCAAACTCGCAAGAATATCGCTTGCTCCATTTGGAAAAGAAGTTGTACTGAATATTTAGTGAAATAGAGAATTCAAAATTATAGAAAAAGTAGGATTTTTTTTGTCTTTTGGTATATACAAAATAGTGGGAAGGTACGTCCAGGGTACGTCCAAGATACGTTCAAGGTATAGGTAGAATAGGTTGAGAGTTAAAAACAAAAAACTTGCTTTCTATGTTAAAATCCAAATATTTCGACCATTTTTTTGTTTATGCTGATATTTTATAATCTTTGTCAAAAAGCTGCTTGTTTCTGACCATGGCAGTCACAATGTGTACAAGTTTGTTCTTGACATTATTGAGGACAATCTGCCTCTTTTTTCCCTTTGCTATATGCCTTGAATAATATGAGGCTATGACGGGATTGAATCTGGCGGCAGAAAGTGCAGCCTGAGACAGCATTGCCTTAATCTGCCTGTTTGCCATGTAGTGCACGTGCGGATCGGTATGCACGCTTGTTCCGGAATCCCTGCCGAATGGGGCTATTCCATAGTAGCAGGCAATCTTTCTTGAATCGAAGTTGAACCTGCGGAAATTATCGGTGTAAACCATCAGGCATACGGCATTCTGCGTTCCTATGCCGGGTATGGAGGTTACGATGTTGAAGACTTGTGCAAGTTCGTCGTCTGAATCTATCAGCTCCGCAATACGCTTGTCAATCTTCTCAATCTCCTTGTTCAGTTCGGTAACGATATGCCGTCCGCTTTGGGAGATCATTGTCTTGACAGGTGACTTCTCCATGTTGAGTCTTTTCTCGCCTCTTCTGACCTGAAAACTGCATCTGTGCCTTACAACCATCTGCCTGTAGAGGAACAGTTCGCGGAGCTGCGACAGGCTCTCGCTGAGAGGCTCATAAATTATCGCCTTGTCATAGTTTCGCATAGCGTATTCAGCAATCATATTGGCATCGGCGCGGTCAGACTTAAGCCTTCTTATTCCTGACGCGTCCTTGATGCTTTTTGCATTCTCGAGCCACATGTCAAATCCCCTTCCGTAGAGGAAGTTGCACAACGGCTTGCTGTAGTCGCCGGTATTCTCGCCGCAGAACAGCCACAAAGACGGTTCTGTCTCGTTTGAGCTCTCCTCAACCCATTTGACCAGCTGCTTGTAACCAGATACGGAGTTCTTGAACTCATTGGACACTCTCATGGAGGTTTCTGTCAGTCCCTCGGCAAAAATGATTGCCACATCAATTTTTTCTTTCGAAAAGTCAATTCCAACAAATAATTTTTTCATACTTTTGTATCTGTATTTTTAAAGAATTGGTCAATAGTTGTATGGACTAACACTCTAACGAGGCTCTATGCCGATAACTTTCTATCTTGTCTTTGCAACTATGTCTGGGAGGTCCTAAACAATTTATAGACTCCGTTCTGGAAAGTTGACAGGTTTACCTCTTCGACAGACCGATTCTTCCTTACAACGACAAAGGTAAGAAACTGTCTTGAATTGCTATTGTTTTTCTCGACCAATTTGCTTTCTTATGCGGCTGCGCCGCAATCATCTGCAAACTTAGAGAAAGTTGA
>NZ_JNKX01000071.1:0-6841 GCF_000702225.1 Bacteroides sp. Ga6A2
GCTTAACTTGGTGATGAACGAGTCGTTTTTCGTGAATGAAGAAAAACGACTCTTTTTATTTGCGACGACACTCCACAACCAATTATGAATTGTCAACTGTCTAAATTTTTCAAGTTTCAATTTTCAAGTTTCAACTCATTTCTTAGCCGTAAAATATCCCGGATTTGACTTTCCGCCGTCTATCCTTGCACGAGTTGCATCAATAATTTCAGAATCGTATTTTGTTCCTTTGCCACCAACAATGCTCGTCAAATACTCGAACATTCTGTCTGTAAATTCTGCTTTTGACGTATTCCACCCTTCTCCTACATAAATTGTTTTTAGGCTCGTACAGTAATAAAACATCATCTCCATACTCCTTACATTTTCTGTATTGAACTTGCTTAAATCAAGTTCCAACAAACTGCTACACCCCGAGAACATACCGCTCATTCTTGTTACTTTTCGGGTGTTGAATTTACTAACATCAAGGCTTGTCAGACTTTTGCAATCAACAAACATGCCAAGCATTGCTGTTACATTTGATGTATCGAATCTACTGACGTCGAGACTTGCAAGGCCCTTGCAACCAGAGAACATCGTTCCCATATCCATAACTTTCGAAGTATCGAACCCTCTTAAATCAAGCCTCGTCAGTCTTTTGCACCCTCTGAACATACCGCTCATATCCGTAACATTCGAAGTGTTGAAACCTCTTAAATCAAGGCTCTCAAGGCATCTGCACCCCTTGAACATAGCGTTCATATCGGTTACTTTTGAAGTATTAAGGTTACTGATGCCTTCAATTTTTGTAAGATTTCCAAATCCATCAAACCAATGTGCACACGATGCAGGACGAGCATCCTTAAACGACTTGTCAAAAACAACCACAGTATAATAAGGATTATCAGGGATTGAGTATTCATTCCGTTTAATCCACTTAGGACAGCCATTTCCTTCATTCAACTCATACGCCGTGCCTTCGCGAGAGGCTTTCTTTTTATCATAGTAAAAAGTAAGCGTTGTACTATCTGGCGACACCACGGCATAGGCTTCCTGTGCTAAGGCAGAAATAGAAATTGCACTAAGAAATAAGATACTTAGTAATCTTGTGAAAAAATGCTTCATATAGTTAATTTATTTTTTAGCTGTAAAATATCCAGGCTTTGACTTTCCGCCGTCTATCTTTGCACGACTGGCGTCTGTAACTTTAGGATTAAACAGAGTACCTTTGCCTCCTACAAGTTTTGGCGAGTCCTTAAACATTTCTGTAGATTTCGTATCATTGCCTATATTCCAATTTTTTCTGACATAAATTGTTTTAAGGTTCGGACAAGCATAGAACATTCTACTCATATCTGTTACACTTGAGGTATCGAATGTGCTAACATCAATGCTTGTAAGACGTTCGCAAAACGCGAACATTAACATCATATTCTTTACATTCGAGGTGCTGAAGCTACTTAAATCAAGTTTTGTCAAATTCTTGCAGTCGCGGAACATCCAAAGCATATTCGTAACTTTTGAAGTATTGAAGTTACTAACATCAAGGCTTGTAAGACTTTCGCAACCAGAGAACATGCTACTCATATCTGTTACATTCGAAGTGTTGAACTTGCTAACATTAAGGCTTGTCAAACTTCTGCTACCCAAAAACATATGAAACATATTCGTTACATTAGATGTGTTGAATGTGCTTAAATCAAGGCTTTTCAAACTGATGCAATACTCGAACATACCTATCATATTCGTTACATTAGAAGTGTTGAAGTTACTTACATCAAGGCTTTTCAGTTCAAAGCATTCAGAGAACAAGCCAGTCATATCTGTTACATTTGAAGTGTCGAAGCTTTTTAAATCAAGGCTTGTAAGATTACAACATTCGCAAAACAAGAAACCCATATTCGTTACATTAGATGTGTTTAAGTTGCTAACATTAAGGCTTTTCAAGCCTTTACATTCTGCGAACATCCAGTTCATATCCGTAACATTTGAGGTGTTAAATGTGCTGACATCAAGGCTTGTGAGGCTTGTGCAACTATGAAACATCTTGCTCATATCAGTAACCTTTGAAGTGTTGAAGCTGCTTAAATCAAGGTTTGTAAGTTTGAAACAATACTCGAACATACTGCTCATATCTGTTACCTCTGAAGTGTTGAAGTTACTTACATCAAGGTTTGTAAGTTTTTCGCAATCATAGAACATATTGCACATGTTCGTTACCTTTGAAGTGTTGAAGCTACTTAAATCAAGGTTTGTAAGCTTTTCACACTCAAAGAACATCCTGCCCATATTCGTTACATTAGATGTTTCGAAATTGCTTAACTCAAGGCTTGTCAGACTGCCGCACTCACAGAACATTCCACTCATATCCGTAACATTTGATGTATCGAATCTGCTAACATCAAAGCTTGCCAGACTGCAATTGCACTCGCAGAACATATAACTCATATTCGTAACATTTGATGTATTCAGATTTTCTATACCTTCAATTTTTCTTAGGTTTTTAAATCCAGCAAACCAAGATGCGCACGATGTAGGGCGAGCACTCTTAAACGATTTGTCAAAAACGACCGTGATAAATTTCTGACAAGACGTTACCTGAGAGCTCGTTACAGACGGCTTAATGACATATTTAACCCACCCTGGGCTATCAGCTCCGATATTCAACTCATACGCCGTGCCTTCGCGAGAGGCTTTCTCGTTATCATAATAAAAAGTAAGCGTTGTATTATCTGGCGATGCCACGGCATAGGCTTCTTGCGCCATAGCAGGAATAGAGATTGCACAAAGAAATAAGATACTTATTAGTAATCTTGTGAAAAAATGTTTCATATACTAAAAAATGATTTAATTACGCCTGCGAAATTAAATCATTTTTCACTTTTCATCTTAAAGCGGACAAAAAAATTATAATTATTTAACTTTTCTACATAAACAATAAGATGTTCGAGCAGCAAATTTACCAGAATCGGGGTTGAGGCATTACAAATGCTTATAGTTTCAGATGCTCTGATTCGGAAATCCGAGCAAGCAGAACAGCATAAAAAATTATTTAAAAGGTTGTAACGTTACATTTTTTAGGCATTTATTCGTTAAAATTCATATATTTTAACGGTTATATACTATATTGGGAAAACGAATTTTCCAGCTCGTTTGTCCGTAACTTCCACGTATCTTCCGGCTTACTTGCCCCTTGCTTCCGGCTTGCTTGAACGTAACATGAACGTACCCTAAACGTACCTTGAACGTATCTTGAACGTAGCTACCCCGTTCCTACCCCGTAGCTACCCCGAACCTTGAATTTATGTTGAATCTACCTTGCCGCGATTTTTCAACTTTCAACTAAAGAAATTGTCAATTGTGAATTGTTAATTATCAAAACACATGCCACAACTAAAAGAGTGAATCTGGCTTTCCATTATAGCATGGAGAGAAGAAAAGACCTTATCACCCGTACAATGGCTGGTATAGAACTGCGTTTGAGGATAAGCATCAGTCAGCCTATTGGCAAGTTTGGACAATTCATCCGCCGTCTCGTGGTCGTCGAGCAGATGGAATCCCCCGACAACAGTTCTAACAGGATAGGAACAAGCCGAAAGGATATTCTCCAAGCCGCTATGAGCACAACCGGTAAAGAGCAAGCCATCGGCATACAGCGCAAGTTCGTGGCGAAAATCGTCGTTGACATAGTTGCCAACAGCATCTTGCACAAACAGATGACGGTTGCCAAGCGGCATAGGATGCGACTGACAGATATGGGCAATAATATACAGACCGTCTGCTATCACACAAGAATCATCTACAAAAAGAAATCTCTCGCGCATCTCCTCGGGCCATTCGGCAGTTATGCTGTGCAGACGGCCGCGCTTTGAAAAAAAACTTCCGCTAACGGCATCGGGCGAGACGATTATTTGTGCTTTATCGTTCAGACTAAGCAGATGCCTTAATCCGCCGGCATGGTCGCTGTGTCCGTGAGAGATAAACACATAATCCACCGTGCTGAGGTCGATGCCAAGGCGCTCTGCATTACGCACAAAGACATCGCTTGCTCCCGTGTCGAGCAAGACACGATGCCTTTCAGTTTCAAGCAGGACAGACAGACCGTGCTCCGTCTCCAACAAGGGGTTACAGCTACGATTGTCTGTTAGAACAGTCCATTTCATTTTCAACCGTTTTCAACTCTCAAAGAAAAAATTTTCAACTGTCTAAATTTTTCAAGTTTCAATTTTCAAGTTTCAACTTTCAACTCATTTCTTAGCCGTAAAAAAACCAGGATCGTCTATACCACCATCTATTTTAGCACGGGACTTATCTGCGGAACTATAATAAGCCATTGTTCCCTTACCCCCAACAAGATGTGCAACTTTATCAAACATCCATTCTGAGCGTGTTACCTTGCTTGTATTCCAGCCGTCCCCCACATAAACTGTTTTAAGATTCATACAAAAAGCAAACATTTCGCTCATGTCCGTTACATTAGAGGTATCGAAATTGCTCATGTCAATACTCGTCAAACGACATCCAGAGAACATACTGCTCATATCCACCACCTTAGATGTTTTTAACTCACTTAAATCAAGGTTCTTTATATCACAACCAGCAAACATTCTGCTCATATAGTTTACATTCGAGGTATCAAAACCACTAAAATCAAGACTCACAAACCTACAACCTTCAAACAGACTGCTCATGCTTGTTACATTCGATGTCTTAAGCCCACTCAAATCAAGGCTTTTAAGGCTACTACAGTTAGCAAATAAACCACTCATATCCGTTACATTCGAGGTATTAAACCTACTCAAATCAAGTTTTTTAAGGCTACTGCAGCCAGCAAACAAGCCACTCATATCCGTTACGTTTGAAGTATTAAAATTACATAAATCAAGACTTTCAAGACTGCTACAACCTTCAAATAGCTTGTACATACTCGTTACGTTAGAGGTATTAAAGCCACTCAAATCAAGTTTTTTAAGGCTACTGCAGCCAGCAAACAAACCGTTCATATACGTTACTTTAGAGGTATTAAAGCCACTCAAATCAAGACTTTCAAGACTGCTGCAACCTTCAAATAGATTGCTCATGCTCGTTACATTCAAGGGATTAAAATTGCTTATATTAATATTCTTTAGACTGCTGCAATAAGAGAACATATTGTTCATTTCCGTTAAGTTCGAAGCACTAAAACAGCTTAAATCAAGACTTTTAAGGCTTCTGCAATAAATAAACATCTTGTTCATATCAGTTACATTAGAGGTATTGAAACCACTCAAATCAAGGGTTGTCAAGCCGCTGCAATCTTCGAACATATTACTCATATTCGTAACATTCGAAGTATCGAAACCGCTTAAATCAAGGCTCGTCAGACCGCAGCAACCTTTAAACATACAACTCATATCCGTTACGCTCGATGTATTCAGATTTTTTATACCTTCGATTTTCGTCAAGCCAGAAAAGCCTCTGAACCATTGTCTACAAGATTCCGGACGAGCATCCTTAAACGACTCGTCAAAAATAACCGTTGTGACATAATGTCTTATTCCTAAGACTAAAAAAGACATGCCCTTACCTTCGGAATTATTTTGTCCTTCATTATTTATGATATACGCCTTGCCTTGTCGGGACTCCTTCTGGTCGTCGAAATAAAACGTGAGCGTTGTGCCGTCGAGCGATTTAATTACATAGGCTTCTTGCGCCATGGAAGACATAGGTTTTATCACAAGTCCCAAAAGGCTTAGGAAAAATAATGCTATATTGCGTTTCATATTAAATTTTGACATTATCATGAATTCTGATTTTTCAACTTTCTTATTTTTTAGCAGTAAAATATCCAGGATTTGCCTTGCCGCCATCTATCTTTGCACGAGCAACATCTACAAATTCAGAATCGTATTTTGTTCCTTTACCACCTACAAGACTGGTGCAATCATAAAACACATATTCAGGATTCCCAACTAAATATGTATCCCAGCCCTCTCCTACATAAACTGTTTTCAAACTTTTGCAACCAGAGAACATTTCGCTTATTTCTATTACCAACGAAGTATTGAAGTTGCTTATATCAAGTTTTTGCAGATTTTCGCAACCTGAGAACATTTTGCCCATATCCATCACTTGCGAGGTGTTGAAACCATCTACACCAACACTCTCCAGGCGTTTACAATCCTCAAACATTTCGCTCATTATCACCACTTTCGAGGTATTAAAACAACTTACATCAAGCTTTGACAAACATTTACAACCAGAGAACATACCGTCCATACTTATCACTTTCGAAGTATTGAAGTTACTTAAATCAAGGTTTTCCAAAACTTCGCACTCCCAGAACATACAACTCATATCTGTTACATTTGCAGTATTAAAACCGCTCAAATCAAGATTTTCCAAAACTTCGCACCCCCTGAACATATAACTCATATCTGTTACATTTGCAGTATTGAAACTGCTCAAATCAATGCTCTCCATACTTTTACACCCCCAGAACATTCTATTCATATCCGTTACTTTTGAGGTATTGAAACCGCTCATATCTACACTCTGCAAAATGTCACACCCCCAGAACATACAACTCATATTCCTCACTCTCGAAGTATTCAGATTGTCGATGCCTTCTATTTTTGTCAGATTTTTAAATCCGCCAAACCAATATGCACACGATACGGGGCGAGCATCTTTAAACGACTCGTCAAAAACTACCGTCGTATAATTCGAGTTTCTCGGGAATGAATATTCTCCAAAATCCACGAAATCAACCCATTTAGGATTGGCTTTTCCAACATTCAGCCTATACGCCGTACCTTGTCGGGAAGACTTATGTTTGTCAAAATAGAAGGTAAGTGTCGTGCCATCGGGCGATACTACC
>NZ_JNKX01000072.1:0-6465 GCF_000702225.1 Bacteroides sp. Ga6A2
TCAGTTCCAATGTGGGGGACCTTCCTCTCAGAACCCCTACCGATCGTCGCCTTGGTGGGCCGTTACCCCGCCAACAAGCTAATCGGACGCATCCCCATCCCCTACCGATGAATCTTTCGTTATATTCCCATGCGGAATCATAACTGCACCGGGTATTAATCTTACTTTCGCAAGGCTATCCCCGGGTAGGGGGCAGGTTGGATACGCGTTACTCACCCGTGCGCCGGTCGCCATCTAAGAAAGCAAGCTTCCTTAATGCTGCCCCTCGACTTGCATGTGTTAAGCCTGTAGCTAGCGTTCATCCTGAGCCAGGATCAAACTCTTCATTGTAAAATATAATTTGTTTAATTTCCTCAGCTCCGATAAATCGAATTGACAGTTCGTATCTTGTTTTTTACCCGTGAGTCAGCATTCAAACCGACTCACAGCTCCTGTACTTCTTCGTCTATGTAAATCTTTCAATGAACTCTTTCTACCTATTCTTACTAGTACGCAATCAAGCGTTTTCAGAAGTAATTTCTCACTTGAAATCACACTTTAAAGAACAAATCTTTTCGGATTATTAACACTCGTGTTTTGTTCCGAAAGACTTTGCAAAGATACAGTCTTTTTCTTTACCACCAAACATTTTCCAGATTATTTTTTCAGAAAAACGCATTTTTCTTACTTTCGTGCTTTTCACACATTATATAATATGCATTGACGAACTCACGTTTTTTCATACAAATCCCAAATTTCAGGGTATAAAAATTGCGATACAGAAAAAAGCTGTACTCTTATGGCAAATCTTCTGAAACAATCGGGTATCCAAAGAGAATGATGTTTTCTAACATCTGAAAAAAAACGAGCATTTTGTAACGGATTCGAAAATATGTAGTATATTGCAGCCGTGTTTCGACAGTAACTGAGATTCACAAGTATTTAATAAATAAGTATTAACAAACTAAAAGATTATTACTATGACAAAGTATGTTTGCGACATTTGCGGTTGGGAGTACGACCCTGAAGTTGGTGTTCCTGAAGCAGGAATAGAACCGGGGACTGCGTTCGAAGATCTTCCTGATGATTTTGAATGTCCTCTGTGCTCGGTAGGAAAAGATCAGTTCAGCCCTGCTGAATAATGAGAAATATTTCTGTTGTTTTATAAATTTACGCGATAGGGACTGCCTTTTTGAGAGACAGCCCCTATCATTTTATTTTTCTGACTATAAATTAAAACGGCTGAAAAACTAAACCAATGCGATTATTCAGCTTTCTTACTATCAATTTACTGTTTATCCATCTCCTACCTTGCCCGTACTCTTCGGCTTGCTTACCCATTACTATCGGCTTGCTTGAACGTACCCTGAACGTATCTTGAACGTACCTTGAACGTACCTTCCCCGTAGCTACCCCGTTCCTACTCCGAAGCTACCCCGTACCTTCTGGCTTACTTACCTATACCATGGCACGATTTTTCAACTTTCTCTAAAGACATTGTCCATTGTCAACTGTCTCTAAGGCTTATGCAACCCCCGAACATCTACCGCAAAATCTTGCAAACCTCGGATTCGGGATTGAATTTCGTTTCAAAATCGGACAAGACGCAAATCATTTCTGTAGGAAGAAGACTCAAGGCTTTTATTGCGATTTCTGTCGGAACGCCGTAGCATGCTTCGGCAAGCGAACCTACGATTGCGCCAAGCGTATCGCTATCACCACCATAAGAAACGGCCTTACGAACGGCATCCTCGAAACTTGACGACTGCGAGAATAGATGAAGAGCCAACGGAACACAGCCTTGACACGTTTCATTCCACTCCCCTTCCTTCGGGATGCGTTCGGGATAATCATCACCATAGATTCTCCGACAATGAAGGCGAGCATCTTCGAGCGGATTCTTCCACATCTTCTGACGGATATTGAAAATGGCAAGGGCTATGGCTTGCGCGCCTTTTATACCTTCGGGGTGAGAATGAGTACATTCTGCCGATTTTGCTGCTTCACCTGCGACCTTTTCGTCAGTAGAAAAAGCCCATCCGGTTGGAGAAACTCTCATTGCCGCGCCGTTTCCGTAACTGCCATAAGGCTGGGGATTTTCGGAACGAATCCATCGTGAAAAAGAACAACCGTATGCGCCCATCGGATTTGGATACTTACGACACCAATAAACAAGGCTATCGCGATATGATACTCCTTTAAGAATGGCATCGGCAACGGCTATTGTGCAGACAGAATCGTCGGTAAACGAACAACCGCGCGGAAAGAAATCGAAATTGTAATCTAAGGTATTGCAGAATTCATAAGTGCTTCCGGCAATATCTCCTATTATTGCTCCAATCATAATACGTTTTTGTTAACTTTTCTGCAAAAATAGCAATTTTTTACAGAAACTCGAGCATACTCATGTTATAAGCCTTGTTTTCGCAGAGCATATTTAGAAATTCTTTCGTGGCACGCTTCATGTAGGCGTTGCTGCAAGTGTGGAACGAGCCCTCCATCTGCGTTCCGCGCTGGTCGAGCGACAGAACTTTGATGCCGGGAGTTCTGACTACAGCCGCCTGACTGATTACGCTGACAAGCTGACTCGAAGAGCGCACGAGGTCGAGCAAAAGATTGACTTCGTTTATCTCGAGCCGAATATCGAAGCGGTAATCTTTATCCTTGGTGAGCAGGTCGAATGTGTTTCGAGCCTGCAAGCCCTTGGCAGGCATGGCAAAAGGAAACTTCTCGATATCAACAAGACGAACCTTTTCAAGTCGTGCAAGAGGATGAGTATCAGAGACGATAATGGCAAGTTTATTGTCGAACATGATGTGCGAGTCGATGCCCGGCTGGACAAAATTCGGCTTGTAACTAAGAGCCACGTCGATGCGCTCCTCGTTGAGCATCTTCAGAAGTGTTTCCATAGAGTGGCACATGATATTAATCTTGACTCCCGGATATTGCTTCATGAACATAAGCACGGTTTCTTTGAGGAGCGGCAAAAATGAATAAGTCGAGCCAATGTTCAATTCGCCAGAATCAAGCATCTGAATGTCGCGAATGCGGTCGAGACAACTTGCGGCCGCCTTCAGAGTTCGCACAGCCTGCGGAAGAAAAGCCTTTCCGACATCAGTAAGACTTACATGATGAGAGTCGCGCGTAAGGAGCGATGCTCCGAGTTCGTTTTCAAGTTGCTGAATCTGCTGTGACACTGTACTTTGCGATATGTTGAGCTGGCGCGCCGCCTCGCAAAAATTCAATACTTCGGCTACCTTGACAAAATATTTTATCTGCCTTAATTCCATGTTCTTCTACGTTATTCGTTTATTTAGCGATGCAAAGATACAACTTTATCGGACTGTCTTGCATCGGATTTTGTTTTATTTTCGATAACCGCAATCGATTTTACCAATAATAAAACATAATGCTTTTTTACGATTGCGGCAATAGAAACTTATAATTACCATTTCTTTTACAATGAAACAATATGCAATAATTTTGCACTCCGAAAGTCGGAGGAGATTTCCTTCTTCGGCAAAATGATTTAAATAAAACATTGATATGGAGTATATTGCGAATACACTATCAGCACATTTAATGATGAGTCGAGTTGTGATTATATGGCTTCTGATTTTCGGAGTTATAATCTTCAGTTTCGGCTTTAATGTTATGAGAAAACTGCGGATGCTTAACGACAAGCATCATATAATTAACGTGGACCGCGATCTTGTAGACATTGAAATTCTCGAAGATGACGATGAAAATGGAGATGACGCACTATAACGAATCGTGGTCGCACGAATATGTGAAGGAAGTGTGCCAGTTCCTGTCGGACTACGCCACCGCCATGCTATCGGCAGGTGCAACGACATCGAGAATTGAACGCTGCGTGGCGAGGATTTCAAGAAAATACATGGTCGAAGTCGATATGTCGATTCTGCCTACGCGCATTCTACTGACCGTGTGGGACAGCGAGCACAGCCACAACTACAGTCAGGTGGGCAAGACGCACAGCAACGGCATCAACCTGAATACGACGACACAACTGAGCCTTCTGAGCCACAAGATTGAAGACTGGATTCCATCGGCAGAATGCAAGGACATGGAAGAAGGATTGCTCAGCAACGTGAAAGAATCGGCAGGCGAGTTGAAGAAAATCCTCGACGTTCCGAGGATAAACAAGCACATCGTCATTTTTCTGACGGCAGTTGCCAACCTTTCGTTCTGCCGTCTGTTCAACGGCGACTACATTGCCATGAGTATCGTTTTTGCCAACACAGCCGTTGGATTCTACTACAAGAATCTGCTTCTGTCGTGGCACATAAACCAACACATCGTGACGATAATTGCCAGCATAATCTCGGCACTCATAGGCTCGTCGGGATTCATTTTTGGAATAAGCAGCACGCCAAACATCGCGCTTGCCACCTCGGTGCTGTGGCTCGTGCCCGGAATAAGATTTATTAACGCTATGAGCGACATTCTGCGCGGCCACTATCTGGTGGCCCACAGCCGACTGACGGACGCACTTATAACGACCATCTGCCTGTCGGTAGGACTATGTCTCGCTCTCATAATTTTTCAGATAGAATGGAGATGACAGAACTGCTTCAGGACGGCTTTTACGCCAGTCTGGCTGCCATCGGATTTGGCAGCATAAACAATCCGCCGCGCCGACTACTTATCTGGTGCGGAATGATTGCCGCCGTGGGACATGCTACGCGATACTATCTTATGCATTGCGAATGGCAGATGAACATTGTAATTGCCGGATTCATAGCAGCCTCGGTCATCGGACTGCTGTCGGACATCGCGGCGCATCACAAGCATTGCCCGAGCGAGATTTTCTCATTCCCCGCCCTGCTGCCGATGATTCCGGGAATGTATGCCTACGGAACGGTTCAGGCTCTTGTCCTGTATATCTATCAGCATCAGAACAACGGCGAGACGGGGCATTATCTCGACCTCTTCATCTACAACGGAACGATGACTCTCCTCATCATTCTGATGATGGTTGTGGGTTTGTCTGTTCCGAGAATTCTCAGATTTACGAAGTGACTACGTAATATTAGACTTATCTCTCTTATATCAAGCAATGTTAAACTACAATCAACAACTATCTTAAACAGAAGGCTCGCTGACGATAGCGAGCCTTTCTTTTTATCCTGATATTTTTTTGACAATTTTGCTCAATAAGAATGCAAGCGCGACACTCAGAACGGGCATGAGAACGAAACACAGCGTCTCGTTGAAGTGAAGAATGCGGCACATCTGGAGACATCTTTCGTTTAGAAGATAGACTTCGAGTGTTATTGAACCGCAGAACGACAAGATTCCAACTCTCTTTATTCTGTCGAGAATGAAAGACATCAGCAAGCAGAAAGACACAGCCGTGAAAATGTTTACAAGATATGTGAGTTTGTAGAAATCAGTCTGTAAAATTGTATTCAAAAAGAAACACGACAAAAATATTATCAGACAGAAAACGATGGAATATTTCGGCAATACGGTTTTCTGCTGGACGAATTTTCCGAGTGTCAACCCAAGCAAGAAAATCGGCAAACGGTTGATGACGATAAGCAATCTGCCGATGTGCATATCTCTTGCCGGAGAAAGATTCAGACCGAGAATAACGACAATCAAGAGAAACACGAATGCGAACCGACTCTTCGTATTCTCCAGAAAAGCATAAAACGGCGGAACAAGCAAATAGAATACGAGAATCGACGGAATGTACCAGTCGGTCAAATCGCCCTCAAACCAAAAACGGAGGTTGGTTACCCGGTACAGAAACTGCCAAACACCCTCGGCTGAAAAATGGAATTCCTTGTAAACACAATAATAAAAATGCCACACAACAGCCACAATCAAGTATGTTGGCAAAATCCGAAGAAAGCGTTTCTTCAGAAATTGACAGGCATCGGGATTCTTAGTCCACGAAAAGAACAAGCCTATTCCTGAAATGAGGAAGAAGATATCGACTCCGAAATTTCCCTGCGACTGAACCAGATTAAAAAAAGTATCGTGAAAGATATGAGGCGCATGAAAAAGCACAACGAGAATGATGGCGATTCCCATCAGCGAAGAACGATGTTTTGACAGCAAAAATAGATTCATTCTTTTTATTTTTTTCTGCAAAGATATAACAAATAACGAACACATCTGCCCCACCGAACAAAAAAAGAGGGTGTGTCAAAATAGGCACATCCTTTTTTTATATCAAAGCCCCGACTTTCTCAAGCCAGGGCTTCGTTATGTCGTAAAGTTTTCGTATCTTTACAACATGCAATATAAAACGCAACAAAGATACCACTTTCGTCCGTATTCTCCAAATCAGACGATACTTTTTCCTCAGAGAATCGACAAGGACATTGCCCAGGACGACCCAGTCCATCTTGTGAGCAGCGTAGTTAACAGTTTGGACTTGAGCGGTCTTCGCAAACTGTACAAGGAGCGTGGCCGCAGCCCCTACGACCCGAAGATGCTTCTGGCCGTAGTCAT
>NZ_JNKX01000073.1:0-6113 GCF_000702225.1 Bacteroides sp. Ga6A2
TCTTCGCCGACAGGGGCTACATCAAGAAGGAACTCTTCGACTCACTGTTCGATCAGGGAGTCCTTCTCGTACATGGTCTCAAGGCGAACATGAAGAACAAACTCATGTCGCTTGAGGAGAAGATTCTGCTTAGGAAAAGATGCATCATCGAGTGCATCAACGACCTGCTCAAGAACAAGGCAAACCTTGTGCACTCACGCCATCGCTCGATACATAATTTTATCATGAACATCTGCTCTGCCCTTACTGCATATTGCTTCTTCGAGAACAAGCCGGATGCCCTTCCTGTGCATGTCGAAAAATCAAGACAACTTGAGCTGTTTGAACTCTAATCTTATCCCGAACTGGCGTATTGATGATTCCTTAATTTTCATATATAAGGATAGTAAGGGAAAATACATAAGGGTTCGTTGATTTGCTGTTCGTTTGATTTTGAATTCAGTAAACTTGCAGTCGCCAAAAATAGCTGTTGCGAGTTCTTCAGGTTTAATAACAACTCTATTTTAGAACAAAGAAAAATGAGAAAAACTAATTATCAATCTGTTGCCTTCTTCTTGTTTGCTATGTGCATCTTTACTGGATGCACACGCAAGGGTAGTGGCAATATTGCAAACGAAACAAAAGCCGAAGACTCGGTATCTTTAGTTTCTGAAAGCGACAGTTGTAAGCAACCAACAGCGCAAGACTCATTGAAAAAGCAGTTGTTGGGTGTTTGGGCTTTAGGTGAAGTTGCTTGGCAAAGGATAACCGAAGATAGTATCTATTTTATAGATGAGGAAGGCGAGCCGGCAATTAAGTATTCTGTTCGTGGTGATACAATAATAATGTATTTTGACGGTCATGTAAAAAAAGATAAATTCTGGATTACTGATGATACGCTGTTTGTTGAGAATAAGTCGGGCGATGGCGGTTGCGGACATTTTGAGCGTATAAGATAAATTTGCTCTCAGAATCTCTGTATCTATTGCAGTAATCCCCTAGTCAAGAACAACATTGTCAATTGTCACTTGTTAATTGTCGATTATTAAAACTATCTTCTGAAAACGATAAGGTTTATAGCCTCGTCTTGCCAGTCGAGTTTGCCGTGCGGCTGCCCGTCGGGCGTGCGGTAGAACGTGTTTCCTGAGTTGCCGCCAGTAAGGTAGACGGCATCGGAAAAGCCATAGTCGGCAAGGGCTTGGGCAAAGTCGTATAGCGATTCCTTGTTTATGGTCTCGACATACCAGATGCCCCTCGAACCCGATTTACGGGCAAGAGCGCAGCGCGTAACCTTACCTTTAAGTGCGAACTGCTTCTCGCATATCTGCCCGGCTGAGACAAGCGCAAACTGCCTGAATATTGAGCCGTTGTGCGCCTTTATATATTCTTTTACCGAGTCCTCGGTGCTGATTCCAATCTGCCACTTGTCGCCTACCACGGCAACAAATCCAGCCTTGCGCGAGCCGCTTGCAAGTTCGTTTCCGTTGTCTATAAAGTCGCCTATGTATCGGTATTGCTTGTTGTCGTCCCAATAATAGTCCCATGCGTGGGCGGCAAGGCATATCGTTGTATCGCTGTCTGACGGTGCGGTGCGCGAAAAAGACGGCACAACGCCGCGAAGTTCGAACAGCCTCATGCCAACGCCGTAGAGCGAATCTTCCTTCATCGTGATGCCGTGAACCGAATCGCCTTGCATCGCCTCCAAATCGCTTATTATCTGTGCAGATGAACGGCTCAGCGGATACTCGAACGATACGGTAAAGCGGTTAGCCTGGCGCCAGAAATAGAATGTCGTTGCGGCAAGCGTCACTATTGCGAGCGCAGCGACGGCTGTCCACCATCTGCGCGATGCCGGCTTCCGTGGGATTGATGTAGGACTGTTGCTGATGTCCTCTCCGCCCAAAAACTGTATTTCGTCGTCGTTGTAGTTCATCTTGCCATCTGTTTAATTCCTTCTTCGAGAAGCGAGAGAGCCTTGTGCGATATCTCGCCCAGAACCGTTTTCCGTGTCAAATCCTTGCGCCACAGCGTCAGTTGATTCTTCTTTGTGTCTATTCGGCTTATGTAATGGAGATTCAGCACATATTGCTTGCCAACTCGCACAAATACAACTTGTTGCTGACGCATCTGCTGGTCTATGAGGTCGGTTATCGCCTTCAGATTCATCCAAAGCTGAATCTCCTCGCCGTCAGAAAGCGTCATCACACAGTAATTGCCGTCCGACCTTATGTATAGAATCTCGTCGAACGCAAGGCGGATAAGTTCCGTGCCGCCATTCTGTATGGTCAACAGTTGTTTCAAAATCGTGTCTCGGTTATGGTGCAAAAATAGGCAAAAAAGTTGTATTCCGATTTTTTCTATGTCAGAAATCTATGTTTTTTGTGTGCGATTATGTACACGCCCACATCAGAATCCGTTTCTTTTTTCCGTGCAGAGAGTAGATTGCCATCAGTTGCGCAAGACTGCCGGCTGAAATGGTGAAGCAGCCGTGGCTTTCGTCGCCCAGCGGAATGTATTCCTGCCCTCCGTCAAAGCATGTCGTCTTGCGCGATGAGTGAATGAGCAGACCTCTTGCGCGAGCCATGCTGTTGGTGCGGTCTAGCCCCGTGACTCTGATGCAACTCTTCATGCTGTACGAGCCTATGCCTTTGAGGGCAAAAAGTCCCACGCTCGAGCAGTTGCTGCCCGGCTTGTTGCTGAAAACCGCTTTCTCGTCGGTAGAGCCGCCTCCGTTGCCGTGCATGCAATAGCTGCTCATTATGCGCCGTCGGCTGTTTAGGTTGTAAAGGTAGAACCGCTTCTTTCCCGAAGGCATCCCGAAGTCGCAGATGATGTAGTAGGTTTCGTTGTAGCCAAACTTCCGGCAGTAGTCCCTAACTTGTTGCAAGTCCCACGGATTAACGTTGTTGTGCCAGAAGAGTCTGGCTTTTGTGCTTTTGGGTAACGGTGCGGTGTCGGGAGTGTGGTAAATCCACCACGCAAATCCACCCGATGCCAATGCTGCCGTCAGAAGCAGAATTAAGAGCATCCTAAGTATCTTTCTAATCATAAATTGAAATCTTTTCTATTCGTAATGTAGATGTCGATAAAAATCTTCACCCTCGCCAGTTTCTCGCGAATGTGAGTAAGAAAGGTTCGCGTATTGCGAGCGTCTTTTGCGTTGTAGCCAATGGCGTGTATTCCCATCTTGTCGGCAAGATAGATTGAACGCTCGTTGTGCCATTTCTGCGAGATTATGATAACAGAATCTATATCGAAATTTTGTTGGATATTTTTCATGGATAGGAGAGTGCGGTGTCCGCTGCCGTCGGTGGCAATAACCTCCTTCGGGATGCCGAGTTTTACAAGGTCGTTCGTCATCGCCGCTGGCTCGTCGTAGCCCTGATGCTTGTCACCGCTGATAATCAGCCTCTTGAACTTACCTTTGCGATACAGACTGGCGACAGCCTCGATTCTTGCCTTGTAGAAGAAGTTCGGACTGTGGTCGTATCGGCATACAGGATTTGTGCCCAGCAGAAGGGCTGTGTTCTGTGGCGGAATGTCGTCGGCATTGTCGAATGTTCTTCCGCAGGCGTTGGAGTTTACAACGATGTTGCATACGCATATCGCGGTAGCAAGCATAAGCGTTAAGCCGATTACGAAGAGTAGGATTTTTCGTTTCATAAGCAGTTTTTCTTTGTTTTTGATGCAAAGATAACCATGCCGAAACGAGAATCAGATATAGATTTTCTGACTATGTACGAAATGTTGGCTTGCTTGTATGAAATGTGTTTTTGGCGGTATGAAATCAAGAGTGTATTTTCGGTTATGTTCTCAAGAAAAATGATTAACTTTGCAAAGTTTTTATTTGTGTGTGAAAAACAGACAAACTGCATTAAGGTTTCAGAAAACGAGTGCAAAACAAAAAGATAGTGACAACTAAAAGGAAAGATTTTTTATATGAAGAATGTATTTAAGTTTATGTTTGCAGTACTGGCGATTCTTCTGTCGTTAAGTTCGTGCAGGATGTACAAACGTAAGGCTTTTGCTTGGGGAGTCGAAGAACTTAAGAAGCAGCTTCCAAAAGAAGTTGCAGGTAAGGATTTTGTTGTTTTTGATATAAATGTGAATGTAGATACCGTAGAAATGTCGTACAAAATGTCTGAAAAGATGTGGGCTGATTTTAAGCAATGGGAAGAAATTCAGAATCCCGACATTATAAAAGCAAAACTGCTTTCGACTGCTTCTAATGATGCTATCGGCATATTTGTAGATGATGGTATGGGACTTAAATATCTGATTTATTCTTCAGAAACAAATAAGAAGCTGATGGAGGTTTGCGTATCTCCAGATAAACTTAAAGAAATATACACTAAAAAGAAAAACGGCGAATATTCTGCACTTTTCTTTGTCAAAGAAGAATTTGCGAAGAAAAAACTGCCTGTTCAGATAGAAGAAGGCTGTTGTATTACAGAGGCTTACGTTAAAGACGGAAAAATATATTATGTTGCTCAGATAGACAGCGAGATGGATCCGAAAGAAATAACTTCGGATTATCTCGAAATTTTGAAGGGTGTATGTGTGTATAGTTTGCGTGGAGAGAAAGTCTTAGTCTTGAACAAGCAAGAACTGATGGATGAAAATATCCATATCATTTATATTCTAAAGGATAGTAGAAATATAGAATATGCTCGCGTAGATATCGAACCGTCAGATCTTTTATTACTACAATAAAGTTGGTTGTGCCACCCATTTGTAAATCAGAAAAAATGAAGAAAGTTAGGCTACTCTTATTCGTTTGTCTTTCAATATTTTATTCTCTCGCCTCTTCAGCAGAAACGAAACCCAATGTGGGCATTGAAATCGGGACTTTCGACTCAATACCGTCGGAGATTGATGGCGGTTGCTGCGTATTCTATAAATATCCGTGCAAAAAGCAGAACTGGGGCTACATAATGGTCAACGACCTTGCCGAAACAGCCTACATGATGATAAACCGCCGTCTCGAGAAGTTTGCTTTGTCGGACATGAAGAATGATGTGTTTCTGTACCGAAATGAGAAATACACGTTAAAAGTGACGATTGCAGGCAAAGAAAGCAGCGGGCAGAGCGAGTCTTACAAAGTGAAGGGCAACCTTGTTGTGGAAGACAACAACAAGAACAAGCAAGAGCTTGCCTTCTGTGGTGATTGCGGATGTTAGAATATATATGTAAACTCGGGAGGATATTATAAAACTTAATGGGATGTATGGTAATTCTAGTGGAACAGAATACGAAATACAACCATTGGTTGTAAAAGATATTTTGCCACATTTAAAAAATATTAAGATATGAAATTCTGTTGTAGTGCCTTTGAAGGACAATATTATGTTGGTAATAATTTCGGCATGAATTTTAGAATTGTAAAATTCAAGTCTCCATTATTGGTAAATGATAGAGATATAAGTCTGTTTTTACATAACAAGCAGGCAAGTCGAACAAAAAATAAACGTAATGATATTAGATTCTTTATAACAATGGGATACGAGAAGTTTTCTCTGAATTTAGCAACATGCAATATCGTTTTTTGTCCATATTGTGGAGCAAACCTTTACGATTTCTATGTAGGTGATGAATATGCTAATGAGATAGAAGGAGAAACTTTTGATTTTATATTCCCAGAAAAAAGTTCAGAACCTTAATAGATATATTTAAGAACTCGCGTCCGTAACAAATATCTGTTGCAAGTTCTGCGAACTTGAAGTCAGTCAATGTTCCCCGAATGGAGTTTTGTATGATTCTTTTCGGGGAACAGTTGTTTGCAGTTATTGCTGTCCGGTAAAACTCAAAAGGCAATAAAAATCCTCCCCGAAGCCCAGTAAATATGCGCCTCGGGGTCTTTTTTAAAAAAAGTAAGCCCCCTCAATCAAAAAATGTGGGTTCTGGTGGTGCTTTCTGCGTCTCTTTCGCAACTATGTCATTCCAAGTTCTGTCTGGTTTTTCCATAAACCGAATGAAGTCGATGTAGTACATGAGCGTAAGGCGTATCATGGTGACAACTTGCGAGAATGCGCAGTTTCGTTTTATGCTTCTTGAGAGGACCGTTATGAGCAGATTGGCAATGAGTACGACCCACGTCTGTACTTGTATGGCATTGACGCTGTCACCATAGAAGA
>NZ_JNKX01000074.1:0-5422 GCF_000702225.1 Bacteroides sp. Ga6A2
AGTTCAGACCGAGATGATGCAGTTTGTGCGCCTCCGCTTTCATGCCTATCTCCAGTTCGCGCAGGGAATCAAAGTGATTCAATATGCCAAACAGCATAACGACCAGATGCTGGTATCCGTCAAAACGCTTCACATACGCCTCGCTGCCTTCTGTTTCACGGCTAATCTGCATGATTCTTTCACGGTCAAGCAGATTTAATATCTGACTATACACCGGCTGTCCGGTAAAATTGCTATCTTTGCCCATGTTATTGCTGTTTTGTGGTTAAAACAAAGATAACAAAAAGGGTCGGATTCCATGCGAGGAATACGACCTTAATTTTTTTCACACTAAAAATATTTTACCGGACAGCAATAAAATTAAAACTATGACAATAGACAAGGAATATCCGGCAACTCACTCAATGGATACAGCATGGTACGTTGCCGATGAGGATGGTAATGTGGCGATAGTAAATTACAACGAAAACGGTCCTGTGCCTTGCGGTACAGAAGAAACGGTTATAGACAGTATCGTTTTGGGTTCGTGCGACGAAGAGCCGACAAGACCTTCAGTTTCCTTGACCGACGACCAGATTGACGAATTGATGGAGAATCGTCACAGTCCGGAAGCCGAAAAAGACTGGAGTTATAACTGTATTGTACAGATAGATACGGCAAAGGAGAGCGAGTTCCTCGAACTTTCAAAAAACGAGGGCTTTAAAATAGAAAAGTGCTTGTCGAAAGAAAGAGGCTTGTATATGATTGATGCGCTTGGTTGTCTGCAAGACAAGGATTTTGTGCACAAACTGTTAGTCAGGCTGCATCTATCGAAAGATGCTCCAAACGCCTTGCAAGAGATGCTCAACCGCAATATTATCGTCTGGGTCTATAGTCTGAAGGATATGTTTGTTGAAAGTGTTTGGGATGATGACAAAGAGACTTTCGAAAAGCATTTCGACAATCTGCCTTATTTTGTCTTTTCTCAGCATTTCGATTCTAATGTGCTTTCCGAAAGACTGAATATTCCGAAGAATCCAGTCAAACTGAGCCAGCTTCCCGAATCTTTGCGGAGGGTCACCCCGGTTCTTCCGATAAAGTTCAGCGAGAAGGATAAATTTCAGATTGCAGAATGGACTCTGTGCAATTTTGCTGATGCCGAAACCGAAGAGATTGACGGCTGCGAGTATGCGCTCACAAGTCTGACCGACGGTTCGAAAGCGTATGTTCTGACAAATCTTTGTGCAAAGAATTTCATAAACTATTGTCCAGAGAAAGAGGAATTTAAGTGCGATGAATGTCGCGGCTTTTGCTATACGGGCGCATCATTTCAACGAATGGGCAACCCTACGGTTGCGCAGATAATAAGTCCTTTGGGAAATATCGACAATGCAATTCGCGAGGACATCGGCGAGATTGCCCTGCATTCAATCTGGCTACCGTTTTTGCCGAAAGTTCCGTATAGAAAGATGGAAGAAGGAACATTCTTTCCGGAGGATGTTGAACGCAAGGTATCCCGAAAGCAACTCGAAGAATATTATCTGAAGAGCTATCGATATCTCGAAGACAAGATAGACTGTTTCAAGCCTCGCGTTCTAATTCTCGACGAACTGTCGGAAGAGGTAATGTCGAGGAAATATGGCATCAGCAACGGCAAGGTAACGATTTGCGGAGTAGAATATCCTGTTTTCAAGCGCTCTGAAATCGAATCTCGCAGGGCTGAAATCGAGGCTCTGGCTCTGCTGCCGTATCGTGGCAAGAAGATTCCGCACATCATCACAGTCGAAGAAATGAAAAAGCTGAAAGGAGAATGATTTTGCAGATCGCGACGTAAAAGCCTCTGAAAGAAGAACAAAAACGCGAAAAAATAATTATATTTGCTTGTCATTTTATTCTCAGACTATGATAACAGACAAGGAATATCCTGCAACTCATTCTATGTCGACGGCTTGGTATGCTGCCGACGAAGACGGCAACGTGGCAATCATCAATTACAACGAAAATGGTCCTGTGCCTTGGATTGCAAAGAAGGAACTTGGCATTGAAAGCATAGTTTTCGGTGATGATATGAATGTTGGAGAAGAAGTTTCTTTAACAGATGAACAGATAGACGAAATATTAGGAAATTGTAAGACTGTTGACTTCAATGATGCGGATTTGTCAAATTGTATGGTCTTAATAGATACGGCAAAGGAAAAAGATTTCATGGAACTCGCTGAGAAAGAGAATTTTGAAATTGTGCATTGCTTGTCAAAACGAAGAGGCTTGTATTATATTGATGCAAGTGTTATTAAAGACGAAAGTTATAGTTTAAATGATTCTGCCATACAGAGGATGCTCGACGATAAGTTGATTGTTAAGTTCTATGAGTGGCGAATGTTTTATGTCAATGATGATTGGGAAGATGATAAGGTTATATTTGAAAAGGATTTTGACAATCTTCCGTATTTCATTTACGGTCAGCCATATTGGACTGATGATTTACCAGAAAGGCTGAATGTTCCATCAAATCCTGTCAAATTAAGTCAGTTTCCTGATTCTTTACGTCGAAGAATCCCTATACTACCGATAAAATTCAGCGAGAAGAAGAATTTTCAGATAGCGGAGTGGGTTCCATGTAATTTTTATAGTACAGAAACTGTCATTTTTGATGAAGCAGAATATATTCTTGCAAAATTAACGGATGGTTCGGAAGCGTACGTTCTGACGGATTTGAATGCACCAGTTTTTCTACAACATTGTTCGGAAAGAGAGACTTATCAATGTGAAGAGTGTGTAAAATGGGCTGGTTGTTTTAGGTGCTTTTCTTTACAATTTTCAAGTTGTCCGACGGTAATGCAAGTAATAAGTCCGTTGGAAAGAGTTGATTACAAAGAAGAATGTAAGGATGATGTAATTACGTTGAGTTCAATTTGGTTATCCTTCTTGCAGAAGATTCCCCAAAATAAGGTGGAGTTAAAGGCTGGTAAATTATATAGTGATGTATCCCGAAAGCAACTCGAAGACTTTTATCTGAAGAGCTATCGCTATCTCGAAGACAAGATTGACTGTTTCAAGCCTCGTGTTCTGATTCTCGACGAACTGTCGGAAGAGGTGATGTCGAGGAAATACGGCATCAGCAACGGCAGAATGACGATTTGTGGAGTAGAATATCCAGTATTCAAGCGTTCTGAAATGGAATCTCGCAGGGCAGAAATCGAATCTCTGGCTCTGCTGCCATATCGTGGCAAGAAGATTCCGCACATCATCACAGTCGATGAAATGAAAAAACTGAAAGGAGAATGATGATAGAACTGTTATCTATTGATTTGTCGAACTTTTGTTCGAAACAATGTTCGTTCTGCTACAACCATAGCACGCGCGAGGGGAATACTGTTTGGATGCCAGACGAGGTGATTCGTTTTGCTTCGGATTGCGTCAGTCACGGCATAAAAGCGGTATCTCTTGGCGGAGGCGAACCATTTGAATATGAGGGCGTTTTCGAAGTAATTGATGCGTTGTTTACGCGATGTTATCTGTCGGTAACGTCAAACGGTCTGCCGCTCGAAAAGGCAGATGTTTGGGAGCAACTCTGTCTGCACAAGCCAGACAAAATCCATCTTACAATTCATCAACCCGACAACAAGGCCGAGGTTGCGAGGGTGGAGCGGCGTTTGCAAAAAATAGCGGAAATAGGCATTAAACAGGGATTGAATCTGCTTGTCGGAGCAGACAAAATCGAGGCGGCAAAAGATGTATATTCACGCCTCAGCCAGACGTTGTATAGCGACCAGATAATTCTTGTGCCTCAGCGATTTGCAAATACTCCAACGCCGCGACAACTGGCTTCCGTGGCTGGCGGAAAACCGTTCCAAAGTCCGTCGTGTTTGCTAAAATGCCAGCGTCCTTCGAACTTCTGTTCCGTTTCGTGGGACAAGAAGGTCAATTCGTGCAGCTTTGCCCCCGGCAAGGTTAGCATGGAATCGCTCGACTACAACGGACTCGTGAAAGCGTTGGATTCTGTAAAATGGGGTAAATGTCAGTAAGATAGTGGTTTACGAATCGGACTTCGCAACCTCATCTTGTTCTATTTCATTTCTTCAACTCCAACAAGCAAGTCGTTGGCATAAAATGAGTTGCCGTCAGAAAGTTTTGTAATCGTATATGTTGTATGCGATTCTGGAGAAACCGAAGTTGAGACAAGCGTGAGCATGCCCGAATTTGTTACGAATTTGTCGCCCGCTTTTATCCGACAAATCTGCTCAAAACCTTTGTAATTCACTGATTTCGAAGGATTCATGGAAGCCCAGCCGCATTTTGTCATAAACGGATGGTCGTCGGTGGCGGTAATCGTCTTGCCGCCCTCGAAAGTGTATGTTACAAGGTTATTATGCTTAACGGAGGCTGTTTCTTCAACTGTTGCGACTTCTTTCTTGTTTGTTAATTTGTTAAATGTCAGAATCTTATCACCTCGTTTTATCTCCTCGATATTTTTTGTTGAGTTGTCGGACATCAGAATTTTTGTGCCTGCCAAGAAGCAATGCACGTCCATGCCGTCGAAGTAGATTTCGGACAGCGTGGTATCGTCGTATTTTTTGCCTTTGTAAACCTCGACAATTTCAAATTTCATTGTCCATTGCTTCTTTTTGTCGGTTAGTGGAGCGATATTGAAAGTCTGTTCGCTGCGGCTGTCTTCGAGATTAAGAAAAGCATACGGCTTGTCGTTTACATAGACCTTCAGTTTCTTCACGCGCGAGTTGTTCTGCCAAGCCGTCTGACTCTTCACATAGCCGTTAGCTATGCGAATTTCAGTAATTCGCGGACTATTAGCTATGAAAGTATATTCAACCCATTCGCCCTCGCCGTAGCCATCTGCGCCCTCGACCCAAGGCGTTTTGTATGAAAAGTCGTGAAGATTCTCTTCGTTATAACTATTCTTTCCTTGACTTTTTAGTCGGCTCGATGCCTTAATCTTGATTGGACCGCCATCGCCGCAGTACCATGAGCATCCATCTCCAATGGTTTGCCAATAATCTGTACGTGTTTCATCAAAAACGAGTTTGGCAAGGTATTCCCAATCGGCATCGGTCATATTATCACCTTTTTGTTTTATCCCAAATCGGTCATTAGGATTTCTCGGTGCTGTATGGCAGAGAGAAATCCTTTAGTTTTTCCCATATCGATAGGAAGGATCGTCGTGTTTTCAACGACCTGGCCAAGTACAGAATGTGCTTGTTCTTTGTCCTTCCCAGATATGCGGGTGTTGATATCAGTTCGTAGCGGATTGTCTTGAGGAACTTCTTTTTGTCGGAGTTCATCAATGCATGGCGAAACAGCGACATGAAGTTGTATGCCATGATTATGAAATTGCCGCAGGCTTCTGTCGCCCAGAAGTTGTGCGATACGAAGTCGTCTATAGAAAAATCGTATTTCAGTTCCTTGATTCTGTTCTCAGAGTCGGCCC
>NZ_JNKX01000075.1:0-5224 GCF_000702225.1 Bacteroides sp. Ga6A2
CTGAGATAATACTCCTTGAAGTTCTTGTATGTGCCAAAATGATAGCATACGAGGATGGTCATAATCTCGCTTTCGGAGAGTCTTCCCTTACGGTTTCTGTGACGTTTTCCGCTGCCGTCTTTGGATGGCAGACGAAGGTTTTTCTTCAATTCCTCGTTCAAATTCTTGTCAAACTCGTCGATAATACAGAAAATTTCTGTAACTTTGTCTCTGGTAATCATTGCTATTATATTTTGTAACTTGTTTGTTTTCAACTATAAAGATACAAATAAATAGCGAGATTACCAACTTTTATTTGACTTTTCTTATCCCGAACTGGCGTATGTATAATAAACCACATAAGGTGAACTTATCCCAACAAAATGCCCTTTAACAAATTGATTTTTTTGAGCAAAGGATGATATCGCAACAAGCATCAATAATATTGTTAATATTTTCTTCATAGGTTATCTTTTTTTTGACTTCACAAAAGAAAACTTACCTCCAATAATTGGCAAGCCTTCTATTTTTACCGAATTCCCGCTTTTCTCTATTTTGAATTTAAATGCCGAGTCCAACGAATTACAAATAAGAGTATCGTTCTGAATCACAGGATTAAAAAGCATCATAATAGTATCCCCAATATAAGGGTCGAATTCTATGATTGAATCCCCGAAATGGAGAACGACATTCGCATTTGCAATCCTCTCCTCGCTTTCCCATTGCCCCTTCAAAGCCTCATATTCAAAATGTTCTGTTTTCTGTTGGCAAGAGGTTGCAAGCAGAATCGCCAATAAAATAGGATATTTGCTTTTCACATGTTATCATTTTTGCTGCAAATTTATCTTTTAAATCCATACGAACAAAGATAATTTACATTTCTTGTTGTTTACAATTCTTTTTTAAGAATTATTAACAGAGCAATCAAGGGCGCAATCGGCTTTTTAGCATAAATTTGCAACACCAAACTATTACAAATTAACAATATTTACAATGAGTAACATTTTCAATTCAAGTATCAAGTATGTCAGAATGGCAGTTATTATTCTGGCAGTCAGTCTGTTTTCAACTGTTTTTATTTCGTGCGGAGACGATGATGAGGACGAGGGTTTCACTACCGAAGTTTCTCTTTTTTACGAAAGCCTTGGAAGTTATAACGTAAATCTTTCTAAGATCACGGGAGATTACATATGCTTCAGCATACCTGTCAAGTCTGACGGCAAGGACATAGACCTGAGCAAGAAAGGCGACTGGTCGGTTATGGGAATGGTTAACAAGGAAGTGATTGAAGGCTATGGCGACGAGCCTGACAATATGTTCGACAGCGGAAGCACTCTCTACATTCACAAGACAGGAGAAAAGACATACGAGATAAGATACACGCTAAAAAAGACTATCAACGGAAAGCAGAAGGTTATTAAAGGCAGTTATTCGGGCAATATGATTACTGGTCAGAACTAAATTTTACATTTCAAATCCTTATAAGTAACAAAAAATGAACATAATCTTAAAATCAAGCAGCAGGTTTACCAGAATAATGGTCATGATTCTGGCAGTATGTCTGTTTTCAACTGTTTTTGTATCGTGCAAAGACGAAGAGGAAGAAAGTGAGTTTCCAATCATACTCTTCAACGAAGTTTACGACGACTACAACATTCACCTTGGAAACAAGAAGGCTGATTTGATAATATTCAGAATACCTGCCAGCAACGACGGTCAGGATATAGACCTTAGTCAATGTGGCGACTGGGATATATTCGGAAACGTTATTACGGGAAGCGGCGACAAGGATGCTCCCGACTTGCTCGACAGCGGAAGCACGCTCTACGTTCGCAAGACCGGCAAAAATCGCAAGAACGGCCTGAATACCTTCGAAATGAGATATACTCTGAAAAAGACTATCGACGGTACTCAGAAGATTGTAGAAGGAAGTTATTCGGGCGACGTAGTTGCTGGTCAGAAATAACTAATGAATCCATCTTACGCATTTTGTAAGATGGATTCTTTGTTTCGTCAAAACTGAAAGCCGACGGTTGCTGAAAATGCATTGTGCCCTATCTTCTCGACAAACCGAGACCGTACGACAGCCGACTCGAACGTTTTTAACTGACCGAAATGCTGATACTCGTAGCCAACGGAAGCACAAATGCGCCGCGTGTCGGAAAGTCGGAATGATGTTCCGAAGCCAAGCCCGAGGTTGCTTCCGCCCGTGGCTGACGGCGAAGGGGCGAACGAATATCCCATACGAGCCTCAACAAACGGAGTGAACTGCCGAGGACGCGCCACGCTCCACTGCAAGTCGACAAACAGCGGAACGAGCGTCTTGTCGTATCGGCTGATGCCTGCGCCAACGCCGCACATCAGCCGCGGATTAAGTCCGTACATCACTTTCTGGCACAACCGCATTGGCATTCCATGCGATTCGGGCAAAGGAAAGCCGACGGACATTTCGGTCTGATAACAAAGTCTATCCGCCAAATTCTGCGAAAAAGCGAATTGGCAAAATATGCAGCCAAACGCAAACAAAGCAATTTTTTTCATTTCAACTTAACGGTTATCTGTTTAACAATTCTGAGGGCAGAATCGATGCCTTCCATATCGGTGTAGATGCCACCGTCGGAGCCATCGGGCGAGCTGTGTCCGATGAGTGATGCCGTGAACGAACGGCTCTGCGTACTCAAATCAATATCTGCCATGTATACGAGAGCTGGCTGTCCGCTGCCCTCTTTTCCGCCAGAGTAGTAAGGGCTCGACGGCGCGGCATCCTTGGCATACACATCGGTGAAATCGGTTGAGTGGTTCACCTCAACCAGCACACGAAAGCGTTGCAGTCCCGTCTTCTCCCTGAAATACATGCTGAAGCCCTTTCGCGGCGTTGCGCCAGTCAAGGCATCGGTTACAGGCTGTTGCTTTGTCGGGCAGAAAAGTCCGTCGTCGTAACGTATTCCGCGCGAATGACACCAGCACGGCAGAGCCTCCTTCCGTCGGTTTCCGCTGGCATTGAGCCAACCCTCGGTGGCTATCTTCTGCGAAACGTAGATTGTTGAAACGTATCTGCCCGACGAATCCTCAATCCAGATGGCTATCTGCGGCGGATTTTTCTTCTTTATGCCAAGAAAGAGCGGAAAATCGTGCAGCCACTCTTCGCCCTCGGCAATTTCTACCCTCACATCGTCGGACTCGTATTCCAACAGTTTCTTGTTGCACGATGTCTGCATCAGTCCAACGGCAACGGTAATGAACATTACAAATTTCTTCATGTGTTTCTGATTATTGCGTTCTGTCTGGCAGCAAAGATGCGCAGAATAAAAATTGCATACAATATGCAGGGACAGAAGTACGGGCGGCGAGGGACACACGCTGCACATTGGGACGAAATGGGACACGAGAGGGACAAAATGCAACCGTGCCATCGCCCTTTTTTGAGAGAAAACGGCTATCTTTGTCGGCATGAAGAATATTTTGAAAGACTCTGGAATTATCGCTTTGATGACGGCTTTCGTGCTGTCGTTCCTTCAGCCGTTTGGCATTGAGCAGATGACTGGCAAGCGAATGTACTTCATCGTATTTGTGTCGGTACTTGCGTTTGCCGTAGCCGTGCTGTCGTATAGCATAGCAAGAGGCATCACGCGCCGTAGTGCAACAAAGACAAAAGACATCGTAGTGTTCCATGCCATTAACATTCCAATAGCCTCGGCCGTCATTCTCACAAGCATTTCGTGGTTCAGTTGGGGCAACCTTCATTCGGCTTGGTACTGCACGCAAGGCGAGTTTTCGGTAATCAACTATCTGATAGTATGCCTTCAGGTTGCGCTGATGTCGGTATTCATCTTCGTGGTGCAGGTTTACCGAACAAAGAACCGCAATCTGCAAGCCGAGTTGGAGACGATGAAAGCCATAAACGCGCATCTTGAAGAGAGGCTCGAAGGCATCGACGCCCCGAAGGAAAGCGAAACGCCGCAACAGAAATTCGTCACTCTCGTCGGCAATACAAACAATGCCGTGTTCGAGGTGTGCATCGAAGAAATAATCTACATCGAGTCGATGAAGAACTACGCCAACATCTGCCTTCTGCACAACGGCGAGGTATGCAACCATTCGCTGCGCATAACCATAAAGCAGCTCCGCCAGTCGCTAGACGGCTTTAGGTGTATGTTTGCATGCCACCGCGCCTTTATAGTTAACATGGATTTCATCCAGTCTGTTTCGGGAAGACGTTCGAGCGGCTATCAACTGCAAATGTTCGGCACGGACAAGCATATTCCGATAAGCCGCACTTATTCCGATGAGTTTGAAAGGAGAATGGGGGTAAATCAGAATTATGCAATATAAATTTAATCGATATGAGAATCATTTTATTTTTGATTTTGCTTTGTTCAGCAATGACATCTTGCAGAAACAAGACTCCATATAAAGCTGAAACAAACTCGGCAGAAACAAAGAACAGTCACCAGACAAACGTATTTGTAGCACACGAAGAAGCCTTTGCTGCAATGAAACCCGATGTTGCCGATAGTGCAACGTGCCAAAGATACAGCCACGACACTATAATCATGCCCTATCGTTTTAAATACTGCGTGGTTAATGACGATTCTGACATTCTAAAGTATATTAAATATCCTGATACAGATAATCAGGAAAGAGATACAGTTGTATACAAAGGACGAAAACTTTGCATTATGATTTCTGACGGAAAACAGATTTTCAAGAAAGAAATTCACCGTAATGAACTGAAGGACATCATGGTAAAAGAAGGATTAGGAGTTGAAGATATTGAATACATGACATTTTACTACATAGATGTCAAAAAAAAGGATGACAAGACTCTGTCAATAACAATAGACTTGTGGAAAGAGGATGAATGGTATATAGACATATTTACTTACGAATTTGATGGAAATAAAATAAGCTTCAAAGACTTGGAAGAAATCTACGATGGTGGTGATGAGAATTCATGACCTCAATGTTCTGTCGAATTTCCGAGTTCGACAGGACTTGGAAATTAGCGTAAATGACAACGAAAAATGTCTGACTGACAATTCACTTGACAACTTGGAATTTATGGAACAAATACAGTATGAATTTTTCTTTTGGTAAATACAAAATAGTGGGAAGTAAGAAGGAAGATAGATTCATGGTACATCCAAGATACATCGTAGGAACATCGTAGGAACATCGTAGGAACATCGTAGGAACATCGTAGGAACATCGTAGGAACATCGTAGGAACATCGTAGGAACATCGT
>NZ_JNKX01000076.1:0-5212 GCF_000702225.1 Bacteroides sp. Ga6A2
CGCTGCTTAATCCATTTGAAGAAACATTCCACCTGCCAGCGTTCTCTATAGAGCTCTGCAATGGTCAGGTAGGAGTGAGTGAAATCGTTTGTCAAATTTCTGCCTCTTGCAATACGATTTGCAAAAGTACAAAATCAAATCTCGAAAAAATAATATTCGCGTAACTCATTGAAAATAACTAATTTAAATTATGTCTAAGAAATTTTCTTTGGACAGCAGTGAAAAACAATGTATATGAATAAACAACTTATTCTATTTGCAATCTTCTTGCTAACACTTTTGTGTACACAAGAAATGCAGTCGCAAACAATAGTCACTTTAGACTATATAGATTGTTTCCAAGCAAACGTAGACAGTGTTGCTTCTTCAAAGCCAATCTTGTCTAAAAAAGTAAGAAGTAGTAACAAAACTGCGCTATCGTTTGTTTTGAACTATGACGAATCGATTCCTGATTCCATTTCGAAAAGCCTAGAAGTAGCAACAGATATTTGGAGGAATTCTTTAAACACTAATTCGGATTATAAAATTAGAATAAGTCTCGTGTTGGGTGATCTTCCTGATGGTGTGGATGTGAAGACATCTGTCAGCTATGTTCCGTATAATAACATTTACTACCCTACAAGTTTGTATTGCTCTTATATTCAGAGCCTTCCTGATACCCAGAAACCTGACGCCGTAATAACAATAAACAAGAATGTTAATTGGTATTGTGGGTATAACACTAACAGCACTACAGAATATAACCTTACATATGCTTTTCTTAGAAGTATTGCTGTTGTCTTAGGGTTTGGAAGTAGTATACATCAAACTACAATACGTGGAAATGAAATAGTTCGTTTCAACAACACATATCCTTCTCTTTTTGATAGTTTTCTTGAGTCAACTAATGGAGCGATTTTAGCTGATTATAAAAATACGGGAACAAGACAAAACCCTGACATTCTCAAGTTTGCGACAGGACAATTTGGTGATGTGTATATTTCTGGTTTTGAGAATGACTCTGTATATAGAATGTATACACCTAGTATGTATGAGAGCGGTAGGTCTTTGATTTATTTGAATAATTCAAATACGCTGATGCATTATAATTTGAATAAATTAGATGCAATATTGCAAATTGACACCTTAACAGCAAATGTACTAAACAAATTGGGTTGGAATGTAAATGCCACTCAGGTTGAAAACTTCACAATAATTGGAGTTGATATTCCAGAAACAGGCATAACGTCAGCTTACTCAACGCATTCTTTTAATTTAGAGGGTAATGGAAAACAATACATAAATAACAGAAAATGGACTTTTTTACTCCCGTCTTCTGATGGAAGTGATACCGTCGTAAAGGAAACATATGGAGACTTGAACTTTTCTATTGACCCATTAAATTTTCCCAATGACTATCATGTCAATATCAACGGAGATATTTATGGAAAGATAATATTTACAGGAGAAATAAATGGAAAACATGTAAGAATTGTTTATAATATAACTCTTGAACTCATTCCTGAAATTTCGGCTGTTAATTTTGCCAGAAACCCTAATTCTGGATATGATTCATATGATGTCATTTGCAAAGTTGACTACAAAGGGGCTGATTATCTATATGTTTCTTTAGAGGAGGAATACAGTTCGTTACTCAGGAGCCAATTTGTAAGAGAACCTTATTATGCACATTTCTCATGCAAGAATGTTTCATCGAATTATTATGCTTGGATTGATATAACTGTGGAGAATCAGTATGGGAGTGACTTATACACAATAGAGTTACCACCACTTCAAAATAATACGAACAGGGAATTGCAATACAAAAAAGGCATAAAAAAAGCTATTGATGGATTTTCTTCCATTAAAATATACGATATTCATGGTTTTTATATAAAGACAGTTAAAAATATCGGAGAAACCGTTGGGTTGCCTTCAGGCAAGTATATTCTCAATTATTATACAGGAGATACTCTTATCAAAACTTCAAAACTTTTAAAATGAGAATTTGGTTGTTTATAACATTTCTTATGTCCACAATGATGTCTAGTGCTCAGGTGCTGGACAAAGTAATTGTTGTCAACAACAGTTACGAAGTAATGACAGAACACACATTTGTTGATGGCGATTCTCTGAAATTTAGCGTAATATGTGATGATGTTGTAAACCATAATTTTGAATGGGAAGCTTGTATTGAAATACAAGACAACAGTTTTATGTCGCTAATTAAAAGACATGTTACCAGCAACAGTTTTGGCTTCTCTGTATCTCCGTCTTTGTTTACGCAAAGTAACATAAAACGCATTGAATTCCAAAATGATTCATGCATATATTATCATACTAAAGTGTTTTTATACGAAGACGCGGTTGTATTAGATAGCCTATCACTGCATATTAATGTGTTGCCATCCAAGCCCAAATTTGTCAGATTGTCTCTCGATGGTATTTTCGATTATGAAGATTGTTGCTATAATGAGTTAGCAGAACTACGTGTGTCTTTCACCTCAAATTCAATGGATCAGTGTTACTTGGCACAGATTAGAAGCACTGAGGATAGCTTATATTTAAATCAGATTCCGAATCATTATGTGTTGACATATATTCTTGTAACAAGTGTAGAAGAAGCTTACTATCATTCAATCCAATATAAAAATGCAGATTGGGGTCAATTTTACCAAATAATTAGTCAAAACAAATACGGAAGTGTTGTTTCGGAAGAGATAATTCAAACCACAGATTTAATTGAAGATATCAGTATTCGAGATGCAGTTGAACATTATTACACACCAACATTTATAAAGAATGTGCATCCTGAGACATTGGCTCGTTGTATTTCATATAAGAATGGAGTCCTATATAAAACTGGAAGTGAGGGATCTGTTTTTTCTATAAGTATATACGATTCAAAAGGACAACAGGTCATATCCTCTTTAATTTCAGATCTTTTGGACATCTCTTTTTTGCCTAAAGGCATATATGTAATTAAATGTATCGATATAAATAAAGATAGCGAAATCACATTTAAAATGTCAATATAATGAAAAAAGTTTTACTCTTGTTGTTGCAAACATTATTAACGGCATCAATGTTTGCACAAAATTACACAGAGACAGAGTCTTATGCTGTTGATGAGTACATTGAAAAATGTACTGACATTCCCGTTGTACGCCAAATTAATGGAGGCACAGTATTTAATGTTACTTATGAGCCAGAAGAACTTTGGGATAACTCGATGAAGGGTGCATTCGAATATGCATGTAAGATTTGGGAAGAGCAATTGCCCAATTCGTTGCCAATAAATATCCATGTTAAAATAGCCAATATAAGAGGAAGTAACTACAGCCAGAACTTGCTTTCCAAAGTTAGTTCTACCACGTACGATTATTCCTACAACGAGTCTGTGCTGTCAAGTCGAATTAAATATGTTCTCTTGGCTGAATACAATAGTGGTCATAATGTAACGTATGTTGATAGTATTAATAATGAGGATTTTTTTAGCAAACCCGATATAACCATAACATACAATAAGAACAAGTTGAATGATTTCTCATTTTCATTGGATAACACACCTGTTGCAAAATATGATTTTGTAACGGTTGCTCTTCGTGACATTGCCAGAGGATTAGGTTTTTCGTTTAATTTGACAGCAAATTCAAATACACAAACCTTTGATAATACGAATAGATCGTTGACCTATTATGAGAATATCGTTCGACAAGCAATTGGAGGAAACAATTCTTCTGAAGCATACACTAATGCTACTCAAGGAACACTTAATCTTTCCGTTAATTATTACAACAATACTCTAAGTTTGTATGCGCCTTCTGTTTGGATTAACGGTATTTCATTGAACTATTTGATACCAGAGGAATCCAAGAATTTTACAGAACTTCTTTCATACAACTTTGGCAGAGGAAGTGTTTCTAGGAACATTGTAGATAATTATAACACAATATTCTACGATTTTCAAGGTTGGCAAAAATATAACCTAACAGTGGGCTATAACCCTGTATCCGCAAGTTCCACCGGATCTTCTAATAATTTAATAGCTTATAATGGCAGTATATCACTTAATACAAATTCTAATAAAACAAATATAAGCAGTAACGAAGACCTAAGCACTCTACAAAGTGTCTCCAAGAAAATTAATTTAACAATGGACGCTGGAGACTTTGATTTGAGTTCTTACCTGTTTCCTTATAATTACATGTACCCTGATAATAATGGGAACGGTGCATGGCTTATTTCTTTATTAAAAAAAGACGGAACGTGGGAATTGGTATACAGACAGTCTGCAGGCTTATTTAATTTTCCTTTACAGACAAGTATGTCTGAATGGAATATCAGTTCTAATCATGAACAATATGCAAGAACGTGTGATGGATATTTACGATGCAGAATTACTCGTTATAAACAACTTTATGACAACCTATATCGAAGACCTTACTATGATATAGCCAATTATTATTACGTGTTGGATTACTTGCCCCAGCAGGTAAAAATGAGTTACACCCCTGAAAATCAAGTTTTGCAAACAAGGATAATGTCATCTTCAAACGATGAATATACACAAGATATAAAAATCTTCATTAAAGATACAGAGGGGACTAACCGTGTAATAGTTGAGCAACTTGACGAGGGAAATGATTTGCCCATAAGATATGAAGTGACAGACTTTAAAAAAGGCTATTTCGTTGCAACTGTAGATAAAGAATTGTTTACTGAATTTGTCGTGTACTCATACAACAATAATGGAAGTACCGTAAGTGAAACACTTGTTGTTGATCCATTAGTTCCATATGACTTTTCTATTCATTTATCTAGTGACAAAATCGTAGTCAACGGAAATACTCGAAGCGGTTCCCGGCTTTTTGATTATAATATATATACGTCTTCAACAACAACGCTACAGCATGTAAAAAAAGGCGTTATCAGCACTACCAATCCTGTAATACAAATCAGTGACTTAAGTAAAGGGGCTTATATTTTAGATGTAAGATCTGGTAATAAGCAAAAGTCGGTCAAGTTTGTCAAGTAAAGAAGAGCGTGAAGCTTTGACTTCACGCTCTTTTCTGAATTTGACTTTCTGTTGAAATGATGACACAATGTGGAGTTTTAAGTATGTATAATTATGAATTCACTACTGTCCAAAGAAATTTTCCCATAAGGTTAGCTGACCATCATCGGAGTCATTCTGAAGACGTTTGGGTTTAACAAATAGCTCGCCTAAGGG
>NZ_JNKX01000077.1:0-5143 GCF_000702225.1 Bacteroides sp. Ga6A2
AAACGCAGAACCCCCAGATTGGAACGCGGCTGACAAGGAAGGAAATCCGCCTTTTTAACAGAAGTGGCTGCGCCATGCGACACAGCCACACGAGATAGTACAAAACTGGTGGACGGCACCAGCGACTTCCCTTAGTTGGCTGCAAAGATACAACAAATACAACAATACCGGAAAGAAAAAAGGAAATTTAACCATAGAAAATATACTGCGGCGATACCTGGTCACAAATCAGGTACTAAATCTCATGTGCTAATCCGTTTTCTTTTTCCCTTTTGTTAAAATGTCCTATTTTTCCTATGCAAAATTTGGAAATTAGCACAGAATCTTGCTACCGAAGGGACGCAAGAATTCCCACCGCTGAAGAAATCTGTAACGCACAATACTGCATCCTTACATAACCTCTTGTCGCTGAGCGACAATGCGAGTTGCAAGCTTTCGAGTTCGCATAAATTTTTTGGTTTGACACAAATTAAATCGGGAAAAGGTGTTTCATTTCCAAAAAGTAGGATAAGAAGAAATAAAGAAAATTCGGCAGAACGGAGCGTGGGTTATTATGTCACGGCAGATGTGATTTTCTACTCTGTTAATAGAAGATTTTGAGAAAAAATCTTCTTTGTTCTCAAGTAAAATAATATTTTTACAACCGTTTAATGCTATCGCTATACGGTCGAAGACAAGAGAATGAAAAACGACATGTAAAAACTCTTAGAGATTTGCACATTAGTTAACGTAGAGGATTATACCTAGTATGCGTCATAATATATAAAACCTTAAATCCGCAAGTGTGTATTCTCCGTTTCTATGAACTGGTGGTCAAAATCAACGTCGTACATCTCTCCTTTCTTGAGATATCCCATTGAGAGCAAGGCGCTTATCAGCAGGGAGTTGAACGTGTCTGCCGTGTTGAAGTCGTAGGACTTGCCCGATGAGGACGTATAGGAGATGTTCTCAACGGTAAGCTCCCTGATTGCCCTGAGGATGGTATCCGCGCTACAGGTCCGGAGTGTCGGATGCAGGGAAAGATGACTCATGAGATGTGTGGTTACATCCTCTATACACGACCCTCCGCAGAAGTATACGCTCATGAGCGAACGGATGATTTCACTATACTGATATACAAAGGTGCTGCTTCGTATGCCAAGCGTAGAGTCGATTACAGATGACAGTTTGGAATCAGACTGCTCCATAATTGAAAATATTCCGCCGAAGGGAGTGAGTTTTGCTGATTTTATGCTTATATTTGCCATGCCATTGATGAATTTCATTTGCTATATTTTACGACACTAAGTTAAGTGATTTTTCTGACAGGGCAAACTTCTGGACAACATTTTGTTGCTCAGAGTTTTATATAAATCGTTAATTTATTGTGTTGCGGAATTAAGGTACAAGAAAAAATGACGGTCAAACAGATAACATCTGATACTGCTGATGAAAAGATAAAACAGCTCTATGAAACGGCATTCCCTGAAGACGAACAAATCCCTTGGAAGGACTTGATGCGCCTGGTTGAGGAAATGCCGTTGGATTTCACTGCATACTACGATGGTGAAGAGTTCATTGGCTTCACCATCGTCTATCCACGTAAGTCTATCAACAGGTTCTGGTACTTTGCCGTGTGCGAAAAGCTACGGGGCAAAGGCTATGGTCAGAAGATACTGACTCAGATGATAGAACACTATAAGGGACAATCTGTCCCTCTGATTGGTCAATTCTTTGTGCCTTTATTTTTGTTTTTGCAACAATTAACAACCATAGGTGCAATCTTTTACCCAATTTGAGCGTAGATACAAATAAAGGTACTACAAAATATGAAGAAAATAATCACTACCCTACTATTTGTCTTCTTAACAGTAACCATTCAGGGACAAATCAATTATCGGTTGGAAGGAAACATTGGCAGACCGGAAATAACCGACACGCTCATTTTGAAAGAAGAGCGAGGAGAAATCGTGGATGGCTTCATCGCTACAGGAGTCCTCGATACTCTATACATCGTGAAAGGCGAAATCCTGCCGATAGAAGGCCGTCTGTCTGAGCCGATGATGGCAAGAGCAAAAGGTAAACAGATATTGCTACTGCACATGATCTTGGATAATGGTACAACGAAAATTGATGGTACCATCGATGGCTCTATAGTCCGCCAGTCGGGCACTCCGCTCGTTGATGCTATGAACCAGATGGAGGAAGAGCATCAGTTGCTAATGAATGAATTCCGACGTGTTTTCAGTAGCGGTGAGCCTATAGACACGATGGGGTTGATTGCCCTTGAGGACAGCTTTGTTGTAAGTGTAATATCGGCGCACCCCAGCGACCCCATTGGTAGCCTTGTTGCCAATGATTACGCATCCGATGTCAGTGCTCTTTCTCCCCGTCGAGGTTTGGAACTCATCAACATGCTTGTCCCCTCTTGGGTGGAAAAGGAGCCGAGGCTGCAAATGTTGCGAAGAGATTTGCAAGCAAAGGTAAGTACTGGCGAGGGTATGAAGTTTATCGATATCGTTACTGAGTACAACGGCAAGCAGCAACGCCTTTCCGATTATGTAGGTCGTGGTAAATATGTACTTGCAGATTTCTGGGCTTCCTGGTGTTTACCCTGTCGCCGTGAGATTCCCAACCTCATCGCCACCTATAACAAGTACAAAGACAAGGGACTGGTTGTTCTTGGTATTGCTACATGGGATGACCCCATAAAAACAATGAAGGCCATCAAGGAGGAAAACATTCCATACCCTTCGATTATAAACTTCAAAAAGACCGATACCGATGTTTATGGTATTAGTGGTATTCCTCAAATTATGCTTTTCTCACCAGACGGAACTATCCTTGCCCGTGATTTAAGAGGCGAAGATATTGAGCAGAAACTCGCAGAGATTTTTGCAGAATAAGACAAATTCTTGATAATGGATGGCAGGTGCTTTGTCCTGGACATGGAAAGCCCAACGCAGGTCAGTGAGAACATTGACCAACGCAAATGCCGTCAAAACTTCTATCTTCGCAACGGCTTTAAGGACACAAATGTCTATCGTACCTACAACGACATCACCATGACAATAATGATGAGGGGTGAAGGTACGTTCACCATGAAAGATTGGGATGACATCATCCACGAACTGCAACAGTTCTGGTGGCCTGACGACATCGAAGAAGAGTAGTGTGGCTCTTTGCCAGACTGCTATCTGTCACGTCTAAAGTCATTCCTGCTTATTGTATTATAACTATAAACCAAGTTCTGTTAAAATAAACTATTAAAGAGTATGGTACGTTTTTTTTATTTCTGTATGCTCTTCTGCTTCCCTTTTTCATACGTTGTTTCAAAATCATATTTCCATGCTGACACTTTGCGTATGAATAAGAAAACTTATTATACCGTCTCGGAAGCGCAAAAGAGTAATCTTGTAAAGTATTATAAAAATAAGGTTGATACCGTTTTTAATTTTTCAGCAGGAATCAAGCGATTGGCAAAGCATGGTGACGAGATTCTAATTTCGACATATTATCCTATTTGGGGTGACTATTTTTGCTTTTATTATTTTAAAAACAGAGTATCTGTGCCTTGTCTTAGCGATGTGTTTCTGTTGAGGAACGACGAAGTTTCCGTTGTCAAAAATCTTGCAGATGTTTACCCAGTAACGGATAGTGTTTCGGATATTATAATAGAGATGAAAGGTGTTGATTGTGTCAGGACAAGAGATAGGCAGGTCGCAAGATATAAGTGCAAGGACGGTAATTTTGTGATGGAAAAGGTTGAGGCTTCCGGATCTTTTATGGGTGGCAATTTGCTTTACAGATTGCCAAATATTATAAAGGGCGATGACGTAAAGATGGTGCTTGATGCTCTCTTTATAACAGAAGGAACGGTTAAGAGTTTTGCGGAGATTGGAATAGGCGAGAAGGACATCAGAGTCTTTAAGGAACGTTTTCTGAAAAATGTTAGAAACCATAATTCTGATGAGTTCAAAATGGTAAGCGATATTAACTATAATGTTAATGTTGACGAGTTGTGTTCTTATGCTGACAGTTTGTCAACGATATCAGCAGACTTCATAAATCTGGCATTGAACCGTGAACTTTATTTTAATACATCGCATAAATCTGTTTCGATTGATTTCGTTTTTTCTGACGGCGAAAAGCTGAGTTTATTCTATAGTAGACGAGAAAATAGTTATATGGATAGTCCTTTCAATGTTTCGTACAAATCGTTGAGTTATGTTGCTAAGTCTTTCGATTTTTACAGAAAACTGCGCGAGGTTACAAACGGCTGTCTGCTAAGCGATGACGAGACACTCGACAAAAACATATTACTTACAAAAGTCCTGCTGAACTATATATGGTATAAGGAACTGAAAGAACAAGTTGTAAGGAAAGAAAAAGAACAGACAAAATAAAAGTAGAACAGCCCGACTTGGCTGTTGTAATCTCAGCATTACGGAGCAGTATGTGTTATTTTTGGTTATGTTTTAGATAAAAGAATTCTATAATGTAAATCAACAATCCAAAGGCTATATAGAAAGTGCCATCATAAGGCATCGCCTCATGGACACTAATCCACAAATAAATGTAATATAGTTGAAAAACGACAGATGATATACCGCATAATATCTTTCTGAGTTTTGAACTTCCATACAACATAAATGTAATCCACAATCCTGCAAGAAATATTATACTGCTATAGATGTATAAGATACCGACAGCCACATCGTGCCCGTTTCTATAGTACGATTGTATGATACACACAGTTATGCAATACAAGAGGCTCAACAGAAATAAAGAAATTACTTTTTATGATTATCCGCAATTCGCCCTTCCGTTATATAATTTGTGCTCAAACGTAGGCTTATACGAAACGGCAGCGATAACTAACCGGTCGAACATCCTGTCACCGAAATATTTACGGTTGAATTTGTAGCAGAATTCATTCAAGTATTCTTGAAGAAACTCCTCCTTGATTCCGTGATACATGTCTGTGAACAACGACTTGGCGTTTGAAATGGCGATGTGTACCCACGGAAGAACCTTTGGAGCATTGCTCCCGCGGACTGTCTGCCGTTCCGACTTTGACACTGCTTTCTCGACTGTCGAGTGTGAGGCAAAATTATCCATCACAGCCGTGGAGTCTGGACTTACGCTGCACTCGACTGCCGAC
>NZ_JNKX01000078.1:0-4519 GCF_000702225.1 Bacteroides sp. Ga6A2
CCATCCACGCAGCATATCATGATATCATCCACGCCACGGTTGTGCAAGTCTGTAAGCACCTCCAGCCAGAAGTTTGCTCCCTCACTCTTTGCAACATACATGCCGAGCAGTTCCTTCTGACCACTTCTGTTGACGCCAAGCACATTGTAGATGGCACGGGTGACGGCACGACCGCTGTCGTCCCTTACCTTGTAGTGGATGGCGTCAAGCCAGCATATGGCATAGACGGAATCAAGCGTGCGTGACTTCCATTCCTTAATTTCTGGCAATACGCGGTCGGTTATCGCGCTGATTGTCTCTGCAGACAGGCTGGTGTCAAACTCACGCTCAAAGTAGCGGCTTATCTCGCGCGTACTAGTGCCTAAGGCATACATGCCGATTATCTTGTCTGCCATTCCATCGGCAAGGATTGTCTCACGCTTGCGGACCGTCTGAGGAGAAAAGCTTCCGTCGCGGTCACGGGGAGTTTCTACCGTTACATCGCCATAGCAAGTCTGAACGGTCTTCGGCATCTTACCGTTACGACGGTTGTCTGATTCACGGCATTCACTACTCAGGTGAGCATCCATCTCACCCTCAAGAGCGGCGTTCAATATACGCTCCAGCATCGGAGCTAGAGCACCACCTTTTCCAAACAAGGGCTTGCCGCTACGCAACTGTTCGGCGGCTAGCCTGTAATCTATTTCTTCATTCGACATCATAAAAATAAACTATGCTTTTATGCTTTTATTATTCATGACACAGTTTATTTTACATCCTCGAAAAGATGGCGACATCTTTTCTGCAATTGGACGTACCTTGGACGTACCTTGGACGTACCTTGGACGTACCTTGGACGTACCTTGGACGTACCTTGGACGTACCTTGGACGTACCTTGGACGTACCTTGGACGTACCTTGGCGCTATTTTGTATTTACCAAAAGGCAAAAGTCAGCTTTTTCTACAAAATTGAATTCTCAATCATGAATTGTCCATTGTCAATTGTCCATTGTCAATTATGAATTATGAATTTTGAATTGTCAATTGTCAATTCTTCAGCATCCCTTTAACACGTTTTATGTCTCCATCGTTCTTGGCAGGCTTTATGCCCAGAAGATTGCATAGCAGCGGATATATATCCACATTGTAGAAGTCAGGCTGCTTGTAACCCTTCTTAAAGTCAGGACCGCAAGCCTTGAAGATGACATGCATATCCCTTTCCGTAGGGTCGTAGCCATGCTCGCCATAGAGGTGAGGCAGATAGTTCACGCAGTTGTAGCCCTTGTCGGGAGCAACGATGATGTCGCCGCAATTAGGGTGCGTGCCATAGTGCAGATGCTCTGGTACTTCCTCCTTCTTCCACACCTGAACGTGCTCAATCTTCTTCAGTTCCTCGTAGACCGTGTCGCGATATTCAGGCTTAGTGTATATGTTGGTAGGGATGGCAACTGCAATCTCGTTGTACCATTTCTTCTTCAGATACTTCTTTATCAGGATGCAAGTATGGTCGCTTATTGCAGCCGTGCCGTGGTCTGATGTAATGATTAGGTTCACCCTGTCGCCTATCGGCAGAGTCTTTATCTTCTTCCACAAGTCGCCTATGATGTTGTCGAGTTCGGCAATCTGCGTGCCGATGTCGCGACACTGCGGACCGTACAAGTGACCAGTGTGGTCGGGCTCTTCGAAGTAGCACATAATCAGTTGTGGACGAGTGCCTTCGGGCATTGTCAGCAATTCGAGCACCTTGTCGGCTCTCTTCTGGAACGACAGGTGAGGAGTCTTCGACCATCTCTCGAAATAGGTAGGGAAGAAGCCCTTAATCTGAAACTCCGAGCCAATCCAGTATATCGTACCGCTCTTCACGCCCTGACGGTTGGCGGTAATCCATATCGGCTCGCCGCCGTATTGCTGGAGTGCCTTAGGCTTGTAGAGGTCGCTCATCTTGTAGAACGTGCGGTTGTCCTTGCAGTAGAACGTGTTCGACACGATGCCGTGGTGGTCGGGGTAGAGTCCCGTGGCTATGCTGTAGTGGTTGGGGTAGGTCGATGCCGGATAGCACGGAGTAACCTCGGCCTCCACGCCGTCCTTTCCGATTTTGTCGATGTTAGGGCAGCGGTACATCTGCGGATAGTCCCATCTGAATCCGTCGAGCGAGATGATAATTGTAATGTTGTTTGTTCTTTTCTGTGCCTGAATGCCCTGAATGCAGCACATTGCAAACACAATCAGCAGAGTTAAAGTCTTACTTTTCATCGTTGTGTATTATTATATTTTCCTGTTTTTAATCTTTACCCGAATGTTGTTGTCAGAACCGCTTTCCTGCGGAGAGCCTTGCCTTCCATTTAACGTTGGTGATTGAGTATTGGTCTGTGTCTCCAACGTTCGATAGCTGAACCACGCTCGTGAGCGAGAAGAACAGGTCGTTCTTGAAGTACGTCATGCCTACTCTGCCCACGTTAAAGATGTTGGCAAACTTAGACTTCATTCTTTCGTCGTGTCTCTCGCCGTCCATGTCTGTGTAACTCAGCATGTATCTCTTCTTCAGCAGTGCCGAAATCTGCGTTGACAGGTGGAAGAGCCATCTCTTGTTCGGCACGTAGTTGTAGGCGTATCCTGCGCCGAGGCTTGCGTGCATCATCGTTATGTCCGACAGGGTGAGGGTTGAACCCATGTCTTCCGAAATCCTGTCCATTCCCGATAGTTTTCCGCTATAGAGCGATGCGGCTGCGATGATGCTGCCCGAACTCTTGCGCTGTATATACGAGTTGGTAAAAACCGCCGGGTACGAGAATTTTCGGTTGTTGAAGACGTAGTAGACGTTAGTCTGAAGGTTTCTCAGCCTAGCCTCGTCATATCGCACTTGATTGCTCCGATTTGCATGTGGTGCGCCTCCGTAAAAGTTGTGTATGTCGCCGTATGAGAGGTCTATTCCGTACTTGTTGTTGTAGTAGTTTATGATGTATTCCTTGTCAGACGTCTTGCCCATCAGTTTCTTCGGATTTATCGAGAGCGTAGCCGACAAGCCCCGATAGTTGGCGGTTATTCCTACCGTCTCGCGCAGATTGTTGCTCAGCAGGTAATCAACCTTATTGCCCTCTGCCGAGACCGTGTTTATTCTAATCATGTTGCCCGACACATCGTTTTTCAACTTTACTGTGAGGGGCTTATCAGGCCTTGATACAAAGTTCGTGTCGGTCTTTGTCTTCTGAAAGATGTCTAATAGATTGTCCGTCATTTTTCTCACCACGCCCATATCAGCGTTTACGCGCTCCTTTCTGTTGGCAGAGTTGTGGCGGATGTCGGCAAGACTGTCAATCGCATGCCTCATTATCCTACGGCTCTGCTTAATGTTCTCCTTCCTGTTTTGTGCCTTTGCGCAAAGACAAGTAGAAAGCATCTCTATCATTACAATGTATGTACAGAAATTAGATATGTTCATACTTGGATTGAAATAACCGGCTGCAAAATTACAAATTTTATTTGTAAACGCGTTTCTGAATTCACTCTAACAATTAACAATTCTGAAATTTGAATTATGAATTCTGAATTTTGAATTGTCTCTGTCCATTGTCAATTCTGAACTTTCAACCTTCCCATAACCTAATCTGGCTATCTCCTGCATATAGTTTACATATAGCCAACATATAGCTAACATATAGCTAACATATAGCTAACATATAGCCAATATATAGCTTGCATATAACTTACATATAGCTAACATATAGCCAACATATAGCCAACATATAGCTTGCATATAACTTACATATATCCTGCATATACCCTGCGTATAGCTTCCCTATACCTTGCCATCATTTTGTATTTACCAAAAGAATAATTCGTATTATAATTGTCCTCCATAAGTCCTCAGCAATTATGAATTGTGAATTGCAATTATGAATTCTTTGACTACCATTTGATTTGCTTCCCCGTATCTTGGACGTTCCTAGGACGTACCTACCACGTTCCTTCGACGTATCTTGAATCTACCTTGAATCTATCTTCTGTCTTGCTTCCATCTTGCCACCATCTTCCTACCTTCTTGCTACCTTCTTCCTACCCACTATTTTGTATTTCCCAAAAGGCAAAAACGCTTCCGTTTTCTACAATTTTGAATTGTGAATTATCAATTATGAATTGTCAACTGTGAATTTCTATTATATTATGTGTAAATACGGATTTTTGAAAAATATTTAAAATTTCTTAAAATTTCTTTCTGAAAAGTTTTGCAGTTCGGAAAAAGGCCGTATCTTTGCACTCGCTTTCGGGAACGAGGCGAGCCGCCAAGGTCAGCGACTAGTGAAGGAAGCGAAATTAAGAAAGAGTTCATTGAAAGATTTACATAGACGAAGAAGTACAGGAGCTGTGAGCTAGTTAATACTAACTCACGGGTAAAAAACAAGATACGAACTGTCAATTCGATTTATCGGAGCTGAGGAAATTAAACAAATTATATTTTACAATGAAGAGTTTGATCCTGGCTCAGGATGAACGCTAGCTACAGGCTTAACACATGCAAGTCGAGGGGCAGCATTAGATTAG
>NZ_JNKX01000079.1:0-4418 GCF_000702225.1 Bacteroides sp. Ga6A2
CATTTTTCTACACGTATAGAAAAACAAGCAGACGGAGATTTGCCAGCTTTCTACTTGTACATAATGTTATCGTGCAATGTCGAAATGTACACATCAGACATTATATGCGACAAGAAAAACGGCTTGAAAAGAATTAAAGTATATCCAAATTAGTTCTTGCTTGTGGGGATTTGTACTCCCCACAAATAAACGCAATTAAAGCAGAAATGAAGAAAGCAATAATAACATCAGCAACCATAGTTGTGACACTCGGTTTTATGCTATTACGTGATTATCATAACTATTTTTATGGTAAAAGTTTTATAAATTACCATCTGCTTCCTTATGGATTAACTCCTGAATATTACAAGGATTACGTCTTAGAGAATGGCAAAAGTGTACCGATAGAGAGATTCTATTTAATTACGGATCATTCAGAATTCTTTGGTCCAGGCACGACTATCCCTATTGATTCCCCTAATTCAACATTTGATATAGACTCAATAAAAAGTTACTATTACAATAAAGATAGTATTTTTGTATATTGTGTTGACGAGGAAAACAGGCCTCATTGGATTATACCTGTCAGAGAGAAAGACGGCTGGGTGGTTTTTGATGAAATAAAAAATGTCCAAATAAATAATTTGGCTAAATACAAATGTGTTTCAGACTTTTATGATTAATGACACATAATCATTTTTATACAGAAAAACTGCACCTTCCACCAATCAGAAAGCGCAGTTTCTGCCAACCACACATACCGTTTTAAATCTGAAAACGGACGTATGTTCTGTCGTCAAAACTATTGTTGCCCTCAACCATAGCCTTTGTAGCCATATTCTTGTCGTAGCACAGGGGGTCTTCCTTCAGAATGGCAGCAAGGTGTGCCTCGGTATCGTAGAGCGTAGGGCACAATACCGGATAACCGTCTGATGCCAGAATAACATCGCCGCTATAATCGGCAAGCGAAATAGTCTTTATGTGTTCGCCAACGATTTTAAAACCGTCAACCACCCCATAGGCAAACTCGCCGGCATCCGGGTTGTTCTGGCATACACATTGCTGTTTAAGCAGCGGCATTATAGCCTTGCGCCCCGTATCGTCGGCAAGCAACTGGCCAACCGTCTTTCCGCCAAGCATCTCGAGCCTTAGCATCGTGCTTCGCATCTTGGCAAGAGCAGCCTCGAGCGGCTTGCTGTTCTCGTAGAGCGTGCCGCCAACCTTTGCCAAGCAGTCGCCTATCTGCCAAATCTCGCGGCGATAGTCCGAATAGATAACCACGCTACACGTCGGTCTGTCGGCAGGATTTTCTTTCATCCTATCCATCAATCCGTTAGAATTATAAAAGTCGGCAATAGTGTTAGTCATAAGTCTTGCAGCCTGCCCCACGGTACTACGGCGCGACATCTCGGCTATGCAATCGCCCACAAGTTTGGCTGCAACAAACCCCGAACGCATCCCGCCGAATGAAAAGTTACCCTTGCTGGTAGAGCCATCGATAACCGCCACATAGTCGTCGGTAATTACAAGTCTGTCTTCGCAAGGCTGCGTATCGTTTTTTCCTTTTGAAAACTGTTCAATTATATCCATACTACGCTTTATGTCAGTATATTTGAATGATTTTTTGTAGTTTCGCGCCACAAATTTAATATTTTTTTTCTTTATGACATTATTTTTATTTATCTTTGCACCCCGAAATAGAACTGAAAAAGTAATAAATTTTAAACTAAATAAGAAAAAATGATCGTAGTTCCAGTAAAAGAGGGCGATAGCATCGAAAAGGCTCTTAAGAAGTTCAAAAGAAAGTTCGAGAAGACAGGTGTTGTTAAAGAGTTGAGAGCACGTCAGCAGTTTGACAAGCCATCTGTTAAGAACCGTCTTAAGAGAGAGAAGGCTGTTTATGTACAGCAGCTTCGCCGTGTTGAGGAATAATATTTTATTCAGTCAAGCATAAAAAAATCCCATTCACATTTTGTGAGTGGGATTTTTTTTGTACTTTTACACCACTTATTATAAAAAGCACAAAATAAGCCATATTTAAATCGATAATTATCAAACAAATATGAAATCACGTTTAACTGTATTTATAATACTCGCAATGTGTGCCGTGTTCTCGTATGCGCAGAACTATGTCTATTCCGTAACAGCCGGAACATCGTGGGCACGAGAGGAGTTCCACAAGCAAGAAAGAATGCAGCGCAACCTTAACAAGCAGTTGCCGCCACTCGGAAACGGAGCACCCGACTTCAGACGCACATTCAACAATATCGTATATGCGTACCGCAAGCATAATACATACAACGACAGTATCTTCATGAACATGAGCCACGACAAGTGGACAAACATGTTTAAGCGCAGGGCACGAAAGTATTCGGACATCTACACTTCTACAAACATGGAGATAACAAAACTGAAGGACTACTTCGAGAGCGACAGCGTACCCGAGGCTGCATACGACTCGCTGTACTACTGGACGCGAAACATGTACCATCGCAACATTAACGACATATTCCTGTACGAGAACCTTATGGATATTCTGCTGCCCCACTACGAGGAGAAGCAGGATATCGAGCACCTTATATTCTGCTACATGTGCTCGGGACTTCTTAACTACCAATGTTCGCGAATGGGCGACCGCGAGGCCGAAATGCGCTCGGAACTATACTATCACAAGGTTATGAACCTGAGCGACCGCTTTCCACACTTCCGCAATCCGCTTAACCGCTTCTACTTCATAGCAGCATTCGTAAACCTGTCGCTACTGCACACACAGGCCGGCAACATATCGCTTGTAGAGAGTCGGGAGATTGCAAACAACATCCAGAAGATGTACGCAACACGCGAGGTTCGCGAGATTTTCCGCCGCGACAGTCTGCTTAACGAATTTGCAAAATGGAGCATCGACCTGTTCCACTTCCGAGGCATTGCCACTTACATAAGCCGCGGACAGAACAATCCGGAACTACGCGACCAACTCTACGATGCCTATATTGCCACTTGCAAGAGAATTAACTATAAGTTCGAAGAACAGAAAAACAGATACTACAGTCTGTTACGCTACGATGACCTCCTGATTGAGGCGTACATGGGACATATAAGTTGGGACAAGGCTCTTGCCCAAATTAACAAACTGACGGAAAACGACCCTAACCTGCAATTCGACCCCGGCGCGCCGAAGTTGAAAATCAACTACATGAACAATCTGTTCGAGACCGAACTAGCCGTGCTTGAGCACACAACCATGAGCGAAAAGAAACGCGGCATATACATGAAGAATCATCTTAACAACCTGCTCGACATCTTCTCGCGCTATCCACACGGTCAGTATCCGTTCGAGAAGGGAATGATTCTGTCTAACATCGCAACACGCCCTTCAATACTTAAATATCTCTCATCTAAAGAGCGTCGCGAGCTTCTGTTCTCGCTCATCGTCGTAGAACAGCCAACAACATACGTTCATGTATCAATGGTTGCCGACCTTTCAAAAATTCTGGCAGAGGGCATGATAAAGAACCATCCTGAGTTCTTCGCTGGAATTCCGGGATATCCAACGGCATACGATGTGGTTGAGAAGAAGGATTCGCTCATAGACTTTGTGTACTATGCCGCCATCTATCACGACCTCGGAAAAATCTGTATGCCAACAATTATAAACAACTGTTACAGAAAGTTGACGAACCACGAGTTCGACATCATTCAGATGCACCCTGAAAAATCACTTCCGTTCTTCGCCATAGACGAGTCGCTGAAGAAATATCAGGACATCGCACTCGGTCACCACAAATGGTTCGACGGCGACGGATATCCGCCTAAATTCAAGAACAGAAAATCGCCGTACTTCCCTATCATCTGTCTCGTAACGGTTACAGACTGTATGGATGCCGCCACCGAGAACATCGGTCGAAACTATCACACTCCAAAGTCGTTCGAAACGGTGATGCAGGAGTTCGACGAACTTTCGGGAACGCAGTTCAACCCTAAGTTGATATCGTTCATAATGTCGAACAAGGATGTGTATGAGAAACTGAAACAGCATGTAAGTACCGGACGTTACGACAATTACTACAAACTTTACACAAGATACTGGAAGGATAAGGAGAAAGAAAAATAAACAAAAAAGAGGGTGTGTCAAAATAGGCACATCCTTTTTTTTATATCAAAGCCCCGACTTTCTCAAGCCAGGGCTTCGTTATGTCGTAAAGTTTTCGTATCTTTACAACATGCAATATAAAACGCAACAAAGATACCACTTTCGTCCGTATTCTCCAAATCAGACGATACTTTTTCCTCAGAGAATCGACAAGGACATTGCCCAGGACGACCCAGTCCGTCTTGTGAGCAGCGTAGTTAACAGTTTGGACTTGAGCGGTCTTCGCAAGCTGTACAAGGAGCGTGGCCGCAGCCCCTACGACCCGAAGATGCTTCTGGCCGTAGTCATC
>NZ_JNKX01000080.1:0-3360 GCF_000702225.1 Bacteroides sp. Ga6A2
AAAAAAGACCCCGAGGCGCATATTTACTGGGCTTCGGGGAGGATTTTTATTGCCTTTTGAGTTTTACCGGACAGCAATATTTTGTTATGTTTGAAGTTAAATATTCTTTAGCTCTTCTTCCAGAATCATATCTGCGTATATGTACAGATCTGGAAGTTCTTCAATGGTTGTTTCTAATTCATTTTCTACCATCTCCTTTATTATTTTGACTGATCTATCCAATGTTTCTTTGATGCAATCTGGAAGAACATTGGGATTCAAATCCAATTCCAAATAAATACATTCGACATAAGTTGCAAGGTCCATCATTGCTGTATATTCAGGCATTCGTTGGATTATTTCTCGATCTTTTGCTACCGGTGAATGGTAGAGGAAAGAACAGTTGAAGTTGAAAGTTTTAAGGCTTTCACTTAAGTTTTCAAACACATGATCCAAACTTTCATCTATAACATTGTGCGACAAACGGAAATGTTCGTTTTCTTCGTTTTCTTCGTTATGTTGGATATTTAGATGCACATAGGGCACGCCTTTATGTGGCAAGTCAAATCTCACTAAGTAAGGAACCTCATCATCATTTTTCATCAAATATACTTTGATGCGAGTTGTATTGTCACTTGATTCCCGCATATCTACAGATCTCAATTTATTTAAGGGATTAGATTCACAGATGAGGTGATATACATACGGATTTGTGAGATTGCACAAAAACCATCCGGCTACCTTATTGAGAACATCTGATTCCGCTTTAGAGAGTCCAGGGAAAGACATAATGTCAAGTAGGCAAGACCAGAATGACAAGTATCTACATTGAAATACAAAGTCTAAGATCTGATATTTCGCAAATACTGACAGCTTTTTATCTACTGACAGATTTCCATCTTCTTTTTTATCGCAAGCCATATATATTGTGGAACGTAACCTTCTCAGAAAATCAATGTGTGTGATATTTGGTGCAACCTTTTCTTTAAAATGGTTTCCATCAAGATTGTAATTTTCATAGAATAAGTTGTAACCTATAGAAGAATTTAACAGTTTGTATGATGAAATCATACTATCAACAAGAGTATAAATATCCTTTTGTTTGGAAAAATCGCGGATGCTCTGATAATTGTCCTGCAATGATAGCAAAACTATCGAAATACACATATCTGGTATCTGTTTATTAAAAGCAGTAGTATATTCCAAATCTTTGTAATCAGGAGTGGTCACGAAGAATAAATCAATGGACGTAGACGTAGCCTCTTCGGCTTTTTTCTTAAGTGCATCAACATCTTTACATTCTTTAGGTAAGACCAACTGCAATTGTGTAAGATATTGTTCATCTAATACGTAAGGTCCATTGATAAAACACTTGAAAACCTTGGCAAAAAGCTGAATATGAGAAACACTGATTTGCTCCTCAAAATGGAAATGAATACGCTTCAATATACGTTCTTTTTCCATTAGGAGATGGTTCAATTCGTCATAATCATTATATGTCATTTCTTTTATTTTCTTATCTATTTCTTCTAATGTCATATTGTAATTTGTTAGATGTCAAAACCAATTATTTTTTGAATTCTTCATATTTTTGTTCTGTTTGTTCTCTCGGTTGCTCCTTTGTGTTTCCTTGTATAATGCTTGAGAACCAAAGTTGCTGAAAGGTTTTGGAATCAATCGGCGTAATGCCGAATTTTCTATAATCATCCAATGTGAGGTCTGCATCAATCCAAAATCCACATACACCATCAGCTTTGACTTGCACATTTCCATCTGCATCGACTCCGATTTCACGACAAGTGCTTCCAGTCTCCTCTTCGAATTCTATGTACCATGTTCTTACAAGATTAAATTTTTCTTCTTTATAGAAGTCTCCAAGTGCATTTGTTATGAAATCTAATACATTGTCAAATATGCGCTCAAATATGGAAGACTTTTCTTTTGTGGAAAACGTTACTGTATATTCAAATTTAAAGTATTTCATGTTATTTCAAACTTATAGAATGCCTCTTGATTTCTTTCTTCTCATTTTCGTCAATTTTTGTTATATTAACGATTAATGAATCTCGAATGACATCAAAAGAAAAGAATTGATTATAAGAAACAAATTTTTCTGAGCAATAGTCTTCTGCACCTATGTACTCATTTTTCTTATAGTCATCAAAGCATTCTTTTAATGAATCTTTTGTCAGCATGTATATAGAATAAAAAATCTCTCTGGTACACATGTCTTGATAACTTTTGTTTACAGTTATCAGTTCACGACCACCACAAGAAACATGCGTGGCACTATCAATCTTTGCGGACTGTTTTCGATAAATAATGGTATTGTTATTCTTGTTTAAAATGACGAACAACGAACTTTTGCTTCCCAGCAGATTTCCAAGCACGCAAAGGGTATCGTCTGTTTCTTTGAAATAAAACACATCCTCAAAAAATATACTATCCTCATTATTAACGCTGTCCGAAATGATATAATCATTCCCGATTTTGTTGGGCAACACAACGTGTGTATATTCTGAAGCTGTTGATACATCATGTGTATTAGCAACAGAACACGAGATACACAAGAATAATATAATGAATAAATTTCGCATCGTTATTTCTTCGTAATTTTGTAAGAAGCCACATCGAAACCAAAGATTGAATCTTTCGTTATTGTTATTTCTTGTGCTATGAAGATAGAGTCTTTATAAAAAAATGGAGACTTTACGAATCCTGAGGCAAAATCTGCAACTTCAAGTTTGTATGTATTGTTGCCAGCATAGGTGTATTTGCCGTAAGTTATTTCTTGACAGCCATTTTCGGATAAAACGTATATGTCAAACTTGTCGCTTTGTTTTTGCAGTGAGATGCTGAATTTATTCTTGCCGTTATTGAATTCGTAGTCGATGTAATGATATTTAGAATGGGCATATTCTTGTAAATATACTGTTCCTACAAGCATTATCGGCACAAAGAAGCCATTGGAAAATACAAGCAGAGAAGGCATTTTTACTTTTTCCCGTAGCGAGGATAATAATCTACACAACAAAAAAGAATAGATTGGAGACGGGAATATAATGTAATACAATATGGTTAGGGTATCGCCGATTTTCCACATCGCCAAAAATGCAAAAATAAAGATTGCAATGTCAATTAGTAGGATTATTATGTATGGCTTTGATTTCATTTTTCATTTTATCGTTTTACGGCTGTAAATATACAAACTATTTTTTTGTAGAAGTCTTTTTCATGGCAATATTTTGAAAAAACAAGAGCGAAAAAAGGTTGGCATTATGTTAAGCCCAAATCGGTCATTAGAAATTTGGCATGTCTATTTTTCTAATGACCGCCATTAGAAAATATCAGTTGTATTAGGCTATCCTTCAATAAATTACT
>NZ_JNKX01000081.1:0-3330 GCF_000702225.1 Bacteroides sp. Ga6A2
GATATTTTCTAATGGCGGTCATTAGAAAAATAGACATGCCAAATTTCTAATGACCGATTTGGGTTTATGTGTTCCTTCTGAATATTCCGGCAATCCTAATTCCCTACCTCGTTTTATGGAAATTAGATGCACTACGTTACTATAATCGTGCACTTGCCATTTGCGTCTTTGGTGTCTGGTTCGGCTACTATTTCATAAACTATACAATTATCAAAGATGAAAAGGCATTTATGACTGATGATATTGAAGTATACAAGTATAACCCAAGTGGAAAAAAAAGTGGCATTAATTGCAGATATAGAGGAGATTTAGTGCGTTTTTCAACAAACAAAAAAGCAGATAGGCTTTACGAGATATATGGCGACTCCGTGATAAACCATATACATGTTCGTCTGTCCATTAAAAAGGCTCTCCCACATGTGTATTATATTGATGATGCCTTTATAGAGTACGATGAGGATTGAAAATACTGAATTCACAATTCATAATTCAAAATTCAAAATCGCTATGATGAAACTACTGAAAGGAGAAGCATGAGGCATGAAGGCAAGAATATGGCTGGAGGCTGAATAATCCTTAAAACATAAATATCATTCAATAACAATTCTTAAATTCAAATCTAAATGAAAAAAGCATTACTCATTTTCGTCCTACTCCTTTCTGCAATATGCACGACAATGGCTAAAGGCGAGGACATTGTTGTAAAAGTTGACAAAAACGGAAAGGCTACGGGGTGCAAATCGTTCACAATAGAAAGCGCCAGTTGCTTTACCATTGACAACATAGTGTACGATATTAAAGACGATTATCTTATAGCATCTTGCTGGGACGAAGATGAACTTAAAGGCAACGTCCGTATTATTGCCGCGCTTGAATACAAGGGCAAGAGATATCCTGTAAAAGTCATAGATGAAGGGGGATTTGAGGAGTGCGAAGGCATCACATCTATCTATATTCCACAAGGGGTTACAACCATCGAAGAAGAAGCGTTTAAGGGATGCACAAAACTTGAATATGTACACTTGCCAAACACAATCGACTCCATTGGCAATGATGCCTTTACAGAGTGTACCAAACTTGCAAAGATTTGCTTTCCGAGAAACAAGCATGGCAAAACTCTGCGCATTGGCAACGGAGCATTTAGCCAATGCGAGAACCTGAAGTCGGTTGATATTCAAGCAAAAATGCCATATATAGCCCCATACGCATTTAGTTCATGCAAGAGTCTTGAGAGAATCACAATACCTAATGGTGTAACAGAAATAGGAACTGGAGCATTTCAGTATTGCAAGGCTTTGAAAGAGATAATCTTACCAAAAAGCCTCAAGTCTATTTCGGAAATTGATGTTTTTGAAAATTGCGAAAGCATAGAGTCTATAAAGATTGACAAAGACAATCCGGTTTATGATTCGCGAAACAACTGCAATGCAATTATCCAGACTAAGGACAGTTTCCTTATCAAGGGATGCTGCAATACCGTTATTCCACACGATATAAAATACATCGGCTTTAGGGCATTTGCCTACTGCAAAGGACTCAAAAGCATAACAATACCAAACAACATTAAGAAAATAGGCGGCGGAACGTTTCTCTTATGCAAGAATCTTACAGACATAACATTGTCCGACAGTTTGCAATTTGTGAGTGCAGGTATGTTTTGGGGATGCGAGAAACTCCGAAACATAAACATTCCAAACAGCGTTAAAATAATCTACAAGGAAGCATTCTTTCATTGTAAGAGTCTCGAAAATATAAACATTCCGGGCAACGTAAAGACAATCAAGGAAAACGCATTCACTGGTTGCGAGAATCTTAAAAGCGTAAACATATCTAACGGCGTAGAAGAAATTAGTTCCTTTGCATTTTCGGGCTGCAAGAAACTCGAAAGCATAACAATTCCTGCCAGCGTAAAAAACATCAATGACAACATCACATCAGAGTGCGACAATCTTAAATCAATAAAAGTAGACAAAGACAACCCGGTTTACGACTCGCGAGACAACTGCAACGCAATTATCGAGACCAAGACAAACAAGATGATTGCCGGATGCAGCATCACGACCATTCCCAACAGTCTGGACAATATAGTTGACTTTGACAACATGGAAATCAACCGCTTTATAAAGGAATTCACAGTTCCAGATAGCGTCCAGGAACTTAATATGTTTATATTTACATATTGCGAAAATTTAAAGAGCATAACCATTCCAGCAACTGTAAGAAGAATTATCCCCGGCATTTTTGGATACAACAGAATAGACTCTGTGATTATTGACGAAAAAAATCCGGTTTACGACTCGCGAGGCAACTGCAACGCAATTATCGAAACTAAGACCAACACGCTTATCTGCGGATTCAACAAAACCGTAATACCGCAAGGCATCGAAAAAATCGGCTGGGGAGCCTTTGTGGGGTGCGAAAACATCAAAAGTATCGAAATTCCAGAAGGCGTTACCGAAATTGAACCCTTCGCATTCTATGACTGTATAAACCTCACCGATATAAAACTGCCAAACAGTCTGGTTTCTTTATGTTTGGGCTACTGCAAGAATCTGAAAAGTATAGATATTCCCGAAGGAGTAGAAAAAATCGGGGAAGAGGCGTTTAGCGGCTGCAGAAATCTTGAAAGCATAACAATTCCTAAAAGTGTGAAGACAATAGGAATTAAGGCATTCAGTTACTGTGAGAAACTGAAAAGCATAAATATCCCCGAAGGAGTAGAAAAAATCGGAGAAGAGACGTTTAGGGGGTGTTTAAATCTTGAAAGCATAGTTATTCCAAGCTCCGTAAAAGAAATCAAGAAAGAGGCGTTTAAGGATTGTGAGAAACTCGAGACGGTAAAAATTTCCGAAGGTGTTACAAGCATCAAAGAAGAGGCGTTTAAGGATTGTAAAAAACTGAAAAGCGTAACTTTGCCAAGTACAATAACAGACATCGCCTCAGATATTTTTTGGAGTTGCAACAAGTTAAAAGCTATCCATATTCCAAAAGGCACGCTCGAGAAATTTAAAAAGATGTTAGATTATTGCGATTATCTTTTGGTTGAGAAATAATGTAGAATTAACAATGGATAATTCAGAATTCATAATTCACAATGGACAATTAATAGTATTGCCTTGATAAGCCGTATTTGCCCCCATGTTAAGCCGAATTTGCAATTTGGCTTTGAAATAAATGGGAATTTGAAATTCCCACCACTGAAAAGGCTGTAATGCGAAGGTATCGCTTTTATGCATAACTTTTTGCCGCTTTGCGACAATGGGAGTTACAAACTCCCGAATGCTGATGGAGGGTGTGTCAAAATAGGCACATCCTCTTATTTGTTTTTTT
>NZ_JNKX01000082.1:0-2239 GCF_000702225.1 Bacteroides sp. Ga6A2
CAAATCTACGTCCATAGTATCTTTGTATAGGCAATAATCGCTAAATTTTGATTGAGCCAAAGTTTCCGTTCTAAAGAGAAGGGAACATAGCAAACAGACAAATAAAAATAGACTTCTTTTCATTTTAAGCTTGATTTAGAAAATTAATTTAAAGATTATGTAGACTGTCGTCAGAGCGATGTAAGCAACATACGAAACTGCAAAAATACTAAACCAGACGATACTTGTGCCATCTTTGCCCTCGAAAGTCAGTCCGTACAGCATAAATAATGAATATAACCCGAAGACGACGAGGTGTATCAAAAAGACTTTTGTTCCGTTAATAAACTTAATTGCAATCATTAGCAAGATGCAAATAAATGCTAATATCGCGAGTAATTCGTTATCACTCATATAGTTAATGCTTTCTTCCATTTTTATGCTGATTTAAATTCCGAGAGCAGAGGAGGGATATGTTAATTGTGCAAAGTATATGTTCGGTAGTTATGTACTTTTACAGTCGAGAATAAACTGTTGCTGTATTGCCCCGAAATATGTACTTCACCTTTTTGTAAATTGTTCTCATTTGCATATTGAAATAAACAGAAAGGCAGTCTGATGAGGCTGCCTTTTTCTGTTTGTTATTGTAATTCGTCCAAAGTGTCAAGAAGTCCGAAAGGATTCTTTTTGAAATCCTTCAGTTTAAAATCATCGCTTTCTATGTAGTTTGCCATTTTCGGAAAGCGGTCGAATGCGCGCCTGATGTCGGCTGTAAGTCCTCCTGTTGCATTGACGCTTGGAACATAGTATGTAACAGCAATTTCATCGCCTTTCTTGCAATAACTGTATGCAAGACTGTTAGAGCGTATGCTGTTCATAAATCCTACACCTGTAACTGTTGTTATGCTCGATGTAGATGCAAAGCCAATAAGGTTTTTGCCTTTTTGAATTACGAGCCAGAAATATCTGTGTCCCGATTTATTCATGTTTTTTGCCAAGGTGAAGTTTTTGACTGCGTAGAGCGACATAAATTCTATTTCTGTACCATCATCGTAGGTTATAACAAGACTGTTGGCTTCGTCGGCGCTTATTTCTCTCTCGTTGCCATTGTCTTCTTTTACTTTAACAGAATACAGATTGCTTACGTTGTTAGGGCCATATTTCTTGTTGTTGGTCTTAACGACTTTTCCGGAGATTTTGTTTCCGTCCAAAAGTGTAATAACGCACTTCTCTTCGTTGTTCTTTGCTTGTGTACTGAGTGGAGTACATACCAATAGTGCGGTAAGTAATGTTAAAATAAAATTCTTCATACCTCTATTTATTTTTTGATTATTTGTAATAGTTTATGTTGCAAATATAAGGCAAATAATATTAAACCACAGGCTTTATCCTGTTAAAAAAACTTAACTTACCGTGGTGTGTGCTGCGATGTCAATAAACTCTTTGCTGGTTGTTGTTTCACACAATAGTGCTGGGGTTGTTGCAGAATGTCAAGGAGCAATTTGGCTTGTTGTAACCATCGGAATCTCGTAAGCCTTCGGGATTCGTTCGGGACGCGCGCCTGTCTCTTGGTCACGATGCAAAGATACGGCAAGTTTTTTTGGCAGTTATGCGTTAGCGTACATTTGTAGGAGTTGCGTACTTTTTTAGGACATTTTTTTCTTGAATGTGATTTGCTAATTGTTCTTGCCTGTACCCTTTGGTCTTTCGCTACAAGGCTTGCACGGGCTTCTGAATAAGAGTGCTATGAGCGTCTGTCGGGTTGTGGCAACGGGGGGAATGCTTTGGCTGTCTCAATCTCAGTTATCTCAGTTGTTTTTTTTGAGGAAGCGTTTTGCTAATACCTACAGGTGTTTTGGGGTGTGCAAACCTCAAATCCGGTATAAGACCAATGCAGTTCCGGGATGAACCTAAAAATTCGGCGTTGCACATATTTTGCGCCAAGTACAGGAAAAAGCATCGTGACAAAGGCTTTTTGCTTGTCTTTTGATGCCTTTGAGGGTGAAATTTGGGGTATTTTGTACCGGATTTTGGTGTTACTTGTCTTGGTGAAACATTGCAAATGGTTGATAATAAAAGTTTTAGTGTAAAAGCGTTTCAGAGTTACAGTTGTTACAGTTAAATTCCGAAGGGTATATATTTTCTTCTTTCTAATTCTTATGTTATAATATTATTATTTATATATTATATACGCCAGTTCGGGATAAGATTAGAGTTCAAACAGCTCAAGTTGTCTTGATTTTTCGACATGCACAGGAAG
>NZ_JNKX01000083.1:0-1946 GCF_000702225.1 Bacteroides sp. Ga6A2
ATCGAGTAGGAGGTAAACACTAATCACAGGTGTTTATCTCCTGCTTTCATGTTTACCGACCTCTCACACCACCGTACGTGCCGTTCGGCATACGGCGGTTCCTTATTGTTGCACGCGGACTATTATACGATGATAGTCCGTCAGACTTGGCCAGCCTTGCTTTTGTAATAACTCCTTGCTGATAGCCTGATGCAAAATCGGGCTCTTTGCAATTCGCCAATACTTCTTGCTGCTGTTGCCCCATTCGTAGGCTTGCCATTCCGCTATGCCGCACTTGATGAGGTTTCTCACCTTAGTGCCGCATTTCTTCCAGGCCTTCCATATACACATGCGGTAACGTCGGCGTAGCCATTCATCTATCGATTTCAGTCGCGACTGCATGTCTGCCAACTGAAAGTACTCTATCCATCCGCGGATGATTTGGTGCATCTTCTCCTTGCGGCCTTGATAACCCATCCCATTGCTCCGCCCGGTAGCCTCTTTCAGTTTCTTGCGCAGTTTGTCGTACGTCTTGGAATGGACACTCAGTCGGCACTCCCCGCGCATAATATAAAAGGAATATCCGAGGTACTTCATGCCTATAATACTCCCCACTTCGGTCTTCTCGCGGTTCACCTTCAAATAGAGCTTCTTCTCGATGAAGGCCGTAATGGATTCGCTGACGCGTCGGGCGGCTCGTTTGCTCTTGCAGAAGATGATGCTGTCATCCGCATATCGGACGAAACGCAGTCCTCGCCTTTCGAGTTCCTTGTCGAGCTCATTCAACATGATATTGCCCAGCAACGGACTGAGGGGGCCTCCTTGCGGCGTGCCCTCATCCGTTGCCAGCAATACTCCGTGCACCATCACTCCGCTTCGGAGGTACCTGTGTATCAGCGATACTACGCGACCGTCTCTTATCGTTCGGCTCAGCACCTCTATCAGTTTGCTCTGGTTCACCGTGTCGAAGAAGCGCTCCAAGTCGATGCCCACGGCATACTTGTAGCCTTCGGTCACGTTCTTCCTCGCTTCGCGCAGTGCGTCGTGCGCTCCTCGTCGGGGGCGGAAACCGTAACTCGTGCGACTGAATTGCGGCTCGTAGATGCGCGAAAGGACTTGGCTGATGGCCTGTTGTACCATGCGGTCTATCACCGTAGGGATGCCTAACAGACGTTTCTTGCCGTTGTCTTTCGGGATTTCTACGCGCCTTACTGGATTGGGGACAAATGTCCCGTCCATGAGGGATTGCCTCAGGTCTTCGATATGGGACTGACACCAAGTGAATAAATCATTGACGTCCATCCCGTCGACGCCGCCTTTGCCCATGTTCCGAACTACTTGCTTGTAGGCTGTACGCAGGTTGGCGAAGTCGATTATCTGTTCCATGAGACCTTGTCCCTCAAAGTGCATTTCCACAAGTTCGCCTTCGATTATCTCCATGTAGGTCTGCACTCCCACATACCCTTCGGATGCCGTCCTATCTTTTTGTGGGCAGCCATGCGCATTCGCGGATGTATTCTGCATTCTTTCCTTCATCGAGTAATCTTTACTGTTAAACTTGTTTCAATAAGGTTCGGTCCTTCCCCGACTTTTTTTCCGGGTACTATGACCTCTGCTGACTTCTCACGGCAAGCGTTACTCCGCGGCTCCGAGTTTCATATGACTTGTCGGGTTGCCGCGTCCGTGAGACCTCCCCAGTTAAGAACATACTCTTTCCATCTTATCTCTGCATGATTTACCTTTGCAAGTTCCGGATAACTATTGGGCTTTGTCTTCTTGTGCAGACTCACCACACTTGCACCGGCCTTATATCATGTTCTTGTGCATCAGAGCAGATGTTTGACTCAGACTTCCTTCAGATTCCGCGTCGCCACGGACACCCTTGTCTTTGGCTGTAGCCTTCCCGTTATCAGGGCGGCTTGGGGACTTGCACCCGTTAGAGTATGCCCATGCTGGGCGAACACAAA
>NZ_JNKX01000084.1:0-1929 GCF_000702225.1 Bacteroides sp. Ga6A2
ATTAAAACCTCCATGTTTATCCATTCTGGGTATTCGTCAAGTTCATACGCCGTGCCTTGTCGGGAAGACTTATTTTTGTCATAGTAAAAAGTAAGAGTTGTGCTATCTGGCGATACCACTGCATAGGCTTCTTGTGCCAAGACAGACATAGGGTTAGCTGAAAACAAAATAATGTTTAAAAAGAGCGTAAAAAGGTGTTTCATTTTATAAAATTTTAAATTACGCCCGCAAAATTAACTCATTTTTCACTTTACAGTCTAAAACAAGCCAAAAATTATAATTATTTAACTTTTCGGTAGAACGATTTTTCTACGTGAGTTCGGAAAAAGAAAATCCCTCTTCCTATATTAGGAAATGATTATTTGGAATGACGCTGAAAGCGGTCGCCTCTCATTTTCAGCGGTGGGAATTCTTGCGTCCCTTCGGTAGCAAGCGAATGGAGTTCGAGCGGCAAATTCCCATTTTCTTTCCAAGCTGAATTACAAACTCAGCTTAACAGTGCATTTTTTCAGCGGTGGGAATTACAAATTCCCTATTCTTTTCAAAGTCGAATTGCAAATTCGACTTAACTAAGAGATTTTCAACTTTCTCTCCCAACTACCAATTATGAATTGTGAATTATCCATTGTCAATTCTTAATTTTTCAAGTTTCAACTTTCAAGTTTCAAGTTAAAATAACCCGGCTCATCTTTGCCGCCATCTATCTTTGCACGAGCAACATCTACAAATTCAAAATCGTATTTTGTTCCTTTACCACCTACAAGATTAGTGCAATTCTCAAACATATATTTCGAATTTCTAACCCTGCTTATATTCCAGTCTGTCCCAACATATATCGTTTTCAGACTTTCACACCCCAAGAACATTGCGTGCATAATAGTTACTTTCGAGGTGTTAAAGTTGTTTATATCAAGCTGAGTCAGACTTTTACAACCAGCAAACATATTGTCCATATCCCACACATTAGAGGTATCGAATCTACTCAAATCAAGGCTCGACAGTTTTTCGCAGCCACAAAACATACTGCCCATACACGTTACTCTCGAAGTGTTAAAGTTGCTTAAATCCAGAGAACGCAGACTTGTGCATACTCGGAACATACTATGCATATTCGTTACTTTTGAAGTATTGAAATTGCATAAATCAAGACTCTCCAAACTTCCGCAATCATGAAACATACCGCCCATATCCTTTACCTTCGAGGTATTAAAACCACTTACATCAAGTTCTGTAACACTTTCGCAACTACTGAACATACAGCTCATATCAGTTACTTGCGAGGTATTAAATCCGCTGACATCAAGACTCTGCATACTTTTGCAACATAAAAACATACCACTCATATTTGTAACATTCGAGGTATCGAAACCGCCTACATCGAGTCCCGGCAGACTTTCGCAACCAGAGAACATTCTGCACATATCTGTTACTTTCAAAGTATCAAAACAACTTATATCAAGACTATGCACGTTTTGACATCCCAAGAACATTTCTCGCATTCTCCTTACTTTTGAGGTATCGAAACTGCTAACATCAAGGCTCGACAGGCTTTCGCACCAATAGAACATTAAGCTCATGTCTGTAACCTTCGAAGTATCGAACTTACTTAAATCAAGGCTAAACAAACGTTTACAATTACAGAACATTCCGAACATATTCCTCACTCTCGAAGTATTCAGATTGTCGATGCCTTCTATTTTTGTCAGATTTTCAAATCCGCCGAACCAATATGCACAAGATACAGGACGTGCATCTTTAAACGACTCGTCAAAAACTACCGTCGTAAAATTCGGATTATACGGGAGTGAACCTTTTTCTTTTTTCACCCATTTAGGAATTACAACATTCAGCCTATACGCCGTACCTTGTCGGGAAGACTTATGTTTGTCAAAATAGAAGGTAAGTGTCGTGCCATCGGGCGATACTACC
>NZ_JNKX01000085.1:0-1797 GCF_000702225.1 Bacteroides sp. Ga6A2
AAAAAAGACCCCGAGGCGCATATTTACTGGGCTTCGGGGAGGATTTTTATTGCCTTTTGAGTTTTACAGGACAGCAATAATTAATAATCAAACAAAAATGAGCGAAAGTAACGAAAATCAATCAGGATGCGGATGCATTTTTAGTATTATTGCTCTCATCGCAGGACTAGCTAAAATCGTCATTAGCTTTTCAAAACTTGGAGGCGGATCTGGTGCAATAATTGGTATCGTTGTCGCTATTGCAATTGCGATAATCTTTTTTGCCATTGAAGCATCAAAAGAGGAAACAAATTCAGACGATGATGACGACCCAACGGGCTATGCTGCACGAGAGAAGCGAGAAAAGGCAAAACAAAAGATGCAAGAACTTCAGAACAGTATTGAAGAAAACGACACAAAACAAGAAGGCAGTACTACTACCTACGGATTAAACGAAGTTGTAAACAACGAAACACCCACATCATCTACAAAAGATAAAGAAGAATATGATGATGAAGAGTGTGAAGACAAAGAGTTGGTCGAGAAATTCAAAAAACTCATCGACTGCCCATGCCGATTCTACGGTACAGACTCTTCAGATGAACTTTTGAAAGATTACAATGAATCTCTTGAACGCGGAAAAAGAGAAGGATTTATTCCATTCATTATCTTTGTAGACGACAACTTGCTGATGGATATAATGTTCGAATTCGACCATGAATGTGACGACGAAATTGACATTGAAAAGATTCGCACAATGCGCAAAGAACTGATAGCCAACGCATCGTCATACGAAGGAAAAAGATGGCTCGATGAAATGCTGAAAGAATATAAGGAAGATTCAGAGCATTATCAGGAGATTTTGGGCAGCCCTTCAGACGAAGGATATGAAATTCCAGAATTATACCTTGAAAGTTCAAACGAGGAATATCCTGCGCTTTTAGCAGAAGTTCCAGTCAGCGCACCATGGCATTTGTTCGCATGGTTCCCGTTCGGCAATTGGAACGGTTGCCCAGACAAGAAGGCTCTTGTGAACGTAGGCAGATACTGGTTCGAACAGTATGGAGCAATCCCAGCATTCATTACGCACGATACTCTCGAGATGACAGTTCCACATCCAGTAAGCGACGCACAGAGTCTTTATTTAGCAAAAGAACAATATGCCTACTGTCTTGACCAAGTTAAGCAGAGCGGTCTGCAAACAATACATGCTTTAGCAGACAGTCTGCGAACATCAACCGTATGGCATTTCTGGTGGGATTAGAAATTAAAAATAAATTATGACCAAAAGTAACAAAAATCCATCAGAAAATCCCATAGACGGATGCGCATGCATTAGTTGTATTCTTATTCTCTCAGCTGTACTACTCAGAATCGGCTATGGACTTGAAGGACTTGGAGTTAGTCGTGGTGTAGTAGCAGGTATCTTTATAGTGATTTTAATTGCATATGTAATTGGTATTCCAATTGTTGTAATCACTTTTGTCGTTAAAGCATTTAAAAATAATACAATATCAGAGGAAGAGGAAAGTTTGGTCGAAGAATCAAGAAAAGAGGATGTCGAGAAATTCAAAAAAGTAATAGACTGTCCATGCCGATACTACGATAATGGGACTTCAGACGAACTTTTGAAAGATTACAACGAATCTCTTGAACGTGGGAAAAGAGAAGGCTTTATTCCAATTTATTGCTGTCCGGTAAAATATTTTTAGTGTGAAAAAATTTAAGGTCGTATTCCTCGCATGGAATCCGACCCTTTTTGTTATCTTTGTTTTAACCACAAAACAGCAATAACATGGGCAAAGATAGCAATTTTAC
>NZ_JNKX01000086.1:0-1458 GCF_000702225.1 Bacteroides sp. Ga6A2
AAGATTCTGTGCTAATTTCCAAATTTTGCATAGGAAAAATAGGACATTTTAACAAAAGGGAAAAAGAAAACGGATTAGCACATGAGATTTAGTACCTGATTTGTGACCAGGTATCGCCGCAGTATATTTTCTATGGTTAAATTTCCTTTTTTCTTTCCGGTATTGTTGTATTTGTTGTATCTTTGCAGCCAACTAAGGGAAGTCGCTGGTGCCGTCCACCAGTTTTGTACTATCTCGTGTGGCTGTGTCGCATGGCGCAGCCACTTCTGTTAAAAAGGCGGATTTCCTTCCTTGTCAGCCGCGTTCCAATCTGGGGGTTCTGCGTTTGGTTTCAAGCAGTCTTCTGGTGAGTTTGTAGGTTGTGGTTCCTTTTTCCTTGGTGTATGTGTATTGTCCCTTGTCTCATCATACTCTTCTCCGCTCTTCCAGAGAGAATAGACGAGTAGCAGCATCTTGCGCATGATGGCCGTCACGCCAATCATCTTCACATCAGGATGCTTGGCGCAGATTCGTCCGTATGCCTGAGCCATCTGCCTGTTACAGTGCGCTGCGCTGAGTGCAGGCATGTAGAGAGCAGCCCTGATGTGGGCGTTCCCTTTCTTGGTAATGTGGTGTCTGGGATCGTCCTTGCCCGATTGTCTGGCCTTTACGTCAAGACCGGCGAAACTGGTGAGCTGCTTGCGGTTGCTGATGAGGTGGAATCCCTGCGTCTCAGCGACGATGCAAGTGACGGTTCCGACGCGGATACCCTTGGCGGTGGCGATGCGTTTTACCTTTGTCTCAAGCTCCTTGTCCTGGGCAAGCTTTGCCGCTATGTCCTTTTCATTCTTCTCCAGCTGCTTCTCAATGGTGTCAAGCAGCTTCTCGTAGCTCTTGCGCACTTCCGGCGCCACGTCTTCCATGTGGTCGATGGATTCCATGTGGTTCAGCATCTGTGTCTGCATCTTGACCAAGTCAGCCCTCAGGCGGGTCAACTGCCGCAGTTCACGGTAGATGGGGAGTGGTGGCTCCCAAGGACGCAGTTTGCGGTTCTTGCAGCCCATCAGTGCCAGGCAGCGAGCATCCATGGCATCCGTCTTGGTCTTGATTCCCTCATACTCGCAAAACTTGCGGGCCTTGTTGGGCAGCACCACGTAGAGCGTCTGCCCGATCTTGTGAAGATGGTAGGCCAAAGGCTCATAGTAACTGCCTGTCGGCTCCATCAGGTAGACAAGAGGGAACCCTTTCTGAGACTCCTTGCGGCTCCATTTCACCATCTGGTTGAATCCCGTCCTGTTGTTTGGAAAGTCGATACTCTCAGTGCAGCAGCCTGCATCACTGGCCATGTCATACATGTACAGGCAAGCCGTGAACTTGTCCTTGGAGATGTCGATGCCCACGCACTGGCGGAAATACTTGTCAAGTGTCATCTGTGAATTTGGCTTCATCGTGATAACTTCTTAAAGGGTTAATAACTAA
>NZ_JNKX01000087.1:0-1369 GCF_000702225.1 Bacteroides sp. Ga6A2
AAAGATACGAAAACTTTACGACATAACGAAGCCCTGGCTTGAGAAAGTCGGGGCTTTGATATAAAAAAAGGATGTGCCTATTTTGACACACCCTCGTTACAACTCCTAAGCTGTCAATCGTGAATTGCCTCAGAATTTTCAACTTTCTCTAATTAAGAAAGCAATTTTGAATTATGAATTCTGAATTATTAATTGTCAACTGTGAATTGTCAACTCTCATTCGCCAAGAACCGTCTTTACCGCCTCTTTAATGCCAGCCATATTGCTGCGCGAAACAGGCAGAGCGTCGTTGCAATGCTTTATTACGAGCTGCATTGCGCCACCCTTTGATATTATCTCATCGACCTGACAGAGATTCACGATGAAGGCGCGATGACAGCGCACAATCATCGGATAGGCGGCAAGCTTCTCCTCAACCTGCTTCGATGTGGTGCGGAGCATATCAACCTGCTGCCGTCCGTCGTGCCACTGAAAGACTTTTACATAGTTGCCAACCGCCTCTACATAAAGCAGATTCTGAATACTGAGCGTTACCGACTCGCTTGTGGAGCCAGAAAGCGTTATCTCATCGGCAGGCTGTGACGGTGCCGACGACTGCTGAGCCTCATCGCTAACAACGGCAGCATCGGCAGCAAGAGATGTCTCGACATTCTTGGCGCGCTGCTCTGCCATCTGATGCAGTTTCTGAAGTTGCTCGTTGAACTGTCGGGTTTCTTCGAGTTCGCTTTTAAGGTAACGGCTGCGGAACTTGAATCGCCAATATATTCCGATGGCAAAAGAACTGAAAGCCACGATGCCAAGCGTGTCGAGAAAGTTTGCCCACGACAACCGGTTGCCCTCGATGCGACTGCTAAGCATGAAATGGCGATAGAGACACACCATGAGCGAAACAAGCAGCGTGTTTACCACCTGAAACCTAAGATTCCGGCGTATGATGTACTCAACGCCACGCTCGTTAGTATGCGGCATTCTGAATAGATACTCAACCATAGCCTCGGAAACCAAGCACACCAAGAAGCCTAACAGCCACAACGCAACCAGATGGATACAAGCCTTCCATTGCCATGCACCCAACCCGAAGGGCTTGAAAATTGCCATCGAGAACACAAAAAAACTTACGCTTACTATGCGTACCTTCAAAACTTCTTTCTTGCCATTAGTCATAAGGCCACAAAATTATAACTTATCTGTCAAAAAAACAAGTCATTTATCAGAAAACAAGCGGTTTCCCAAATATATTTCTATCGGCAAAGACTATACAAAAGTGAAAAATGAAAAATCGAGTAGGAGGTAAACACTAATCACAGGTGTTTATCTCCTGCTTTCATGTTTACCGACCTCTCACACCACCGTACGTGCCGTTCGGCAT
>NZ_JNKX01000088.1:0-1202 GCF_000702225.1 Bacteroides sp. Ga6A2
CCAAGGTACGTCCAAGGTACGTCCAAGGTACGTCCAAGGTACGTCCAAGGTACGTCCAAGGTACGTCCAAGGTACGTCCAATTGCAGAAAAGATGCAGGCATCTTTTCTGCAATTTTTGAGGGTGTAAAATAAACAGTGTCATGCTACAACAAAAAAGAAATTAACACGTTTATTTAATGATGTCAAAGGAAGAAATAGATTACAAGTTGGCAGCCGAGCAGTTACGTACAGGCAAGCCATTGTTTGGAAAGGAAGGTAGGGATTGTAAGCAGGACATATCAGTATGCCAAAACCCGAAGGCATCCCGAACGAATCCCGAACAACCGACAAGGACGGCAACAAGACCTCTCATCTTAGGTTCGGGAACTTTGTATTATAGTCAAGTAATGAGCACAATCAGGTTCAGAATTCAGGATTAAGATATAATCAAATGATTCCCTATCGGGAAAAAAAGATAAGTTAGAAGTATGAATATCAAATTTAGCACCATAAGGTATTGGCATCTTCAAGATGGGAATGTCAATATATTATTCGATAGTACAGAAGAAACAAAGTTGTTTTTTAACGGAGGCAATTTCAGTATGTCTGGTGATGTACACAACGCTTGTTATAGCACATATAACATAAAGTCTCACGAAAAGACACATGTAATAAATAATATAAAGGAAACTGAGGATTTTGACTTTATCCTGCAAATAGACGATACGATTTATATGAAAATTTTTTATATGCCAGATGATTCATACGAAAATGGTGTTGTACAAACTTTTTGTGTATTTTGCCCAACAGATACATTTTACGATGATATTATTTGCGACTACAATGAAAGCGATGATTAAAAAACATTTGTCAGAGAATAAAATTAGCCCAGATTCTCGTTATTCAATAGAACATGTAACTTTTGGAGATGCAGGTCTTTGTACAATGTTTTTATACTCGGACAAGTCTTGCCACCTTCGGGAATTTAAGCCGAAAAAAAAGGACTATCAAACAGAACAAAAGTAAAAAATATATGAGATGCATCTTTACATTTTATTCAATTGGTGTATTCAGAAAAAAACGTATATTTACAAAAATTTTTGGCTGGCAACGTAAAGTTGCTTAATACAATACGTGAATTTTTAACGAACTATTACATAATGAAAAGAAGTATTTTTATATTAATCAGTTTGCTATGTTCCCTTCTCTTTAGAACGGAAAC
>NZ_JNKX01000089.1:0-1168 GCF_000702225.1 Bacteroides sp. Ga6A2
TCGAATGTAACGAATATAGAAGGTATGTTCTATGATTGCCGTAGATTGACAAATCTTGACGTAAGTGGGTTTAATACATCAAATGTAACAAAAATAGAAGGTATGTTTTGGGGGTGTGAAAAACTGGCAACCCTTGATGTAAGCAAATTTAATACATCAAATGTAACGAATATGGAAAAAATGTTCTATTACTGCTGTAGTCTTACAAGTCTTGATGTTAGTGGTTTTGATACAGAAAAAGTTGTATTGATGAAAGAAATGTTTTTAGATTGCCAGAGTCTGACGAGTCTTGATGTAAGTAACTTCAACACCTCAAATGTAACGAATATGGAAAAAATGTTCTTTGGTTGCAAGAGTCTGCAGCATCTTGATGTTAGCAATTTCAATACCTCGAAAGTAACGGATGTGAGTGTGATGTTTGCAGGTTGTCGCAGCCTGACGAGTCTTGATGTAAGTAACTTCAATACCTCAAATGTAACGAATATGAACAAAATGTTCTTAGGTTGCCGCAGTCTGCCGCATCTTAATGTAAGCAAATTCGACACCTCGAAAGTAACGGATATAAGTGTGATGTTCAAGAATTGTGGTTGCCTAACGAGTCTTGATTTAAGCAACTTCAATACCTCGAACGTAACGAGTATGTATGAAATGTTCTTAGGTTGCAAGAGTCTGAAAACAATATATGTCGGAACAGACTGGAATACAAACAAGGTTGATGAGTCGGAAGAAATGTTTAAGGATTGTACAAGTATTGTTGGTGGCAGAGGTACAAAATTCGATTCAAATGTAACCGGCAAGTCTCGTGCAAAGATAGATGGCGGCGAGGCAAATCCTGGATATTTTACGGCTAAGAAATGAGTTGAAAGTTGAAAATTGAAATTTGAAAAAATCATAATTCATAATGTAAATTCCGTTCTGCCGAATTTGTTGTTTTGCAGATTTGGCAGAACTAAATTAAAAATAGTATGGAAAATATTTTCACAAAAATCCTAAGCCTTATTTTGTGTGTGGTAAGTCCTGTGTCTGTCATGGCACAAGAAGCCTATGCTGTGGTATCGCCAGATAGAACAACACTTACTTTTTACTATGACAAAAATAAGTCTTCCCGACAAGGCACGGCGTATGAACTTGACGAATACCCAGAATGGATAAACATGGAGGTTTTAAT